>DATEWL010000585.1:0-8521 GCA_035258025.1 Candidatus Acidiferrum sp.
CCACCGGCTTCTGAAGAAAGTCGAACGCCCCTTCCTTCATCGCCGAGACCGCTTCTTCAACCGACCCAAACGCCGTCAGCAGTAGCACCGGTATCGTCGCGTCCGCTTGCTTGGATTCGCGCAAGACGTCAAGCCCGGACGCTCCCGGCATCTTCAAATCGGTGATCACCATCAGGTATCGCCGCGCGCGCACCTTTTGAATCGCCGTGGTTCCATCGGGTGCTTCGTCCACGGTATAGCCCGCGCGCTCCAATGCTTTCTTCAGCATGGCGCGCAGCTCGTTCTTATCTTCAACAAGGAGCAGAGGTTCCATCTCTCTTGTTTCTACCACGAATCAAGGGGCACCTCGGCGGGAACGCATGGTAGGTGTGTGGAGAAGGGAAGCACCAACTAGGCAAGAGAGGAAGAACCACAGAAGGGGAACTGGCCGCCTTTTCTTATGGTCCGATCAATCCCGTGCTAACTCGTACTTCAGTCACGCTCCTATTAGAATCGAACCTGACAATGACCTGAGTCCGCATTGCCACCGGTCTTTTTGCGTTCACGAAGTCTGCATACAGAATATTTTTCACAGGATCCAATGTAGTTTTAAATCCGCACTCTTTCAGTTTGGACTGCGCGACTTCCAAGGCAACGCCTTGATGAATGGTCTCTGCTATGTGCATGGAGCAATCTTCCCGGATCTTCTCACTACACGAAGACGGCCAGACGCAGCAGATTATGAGTAGGAGCAAGAGTGCGTGCGTTCTAGATTCAGCGTGCAAGGTGCGCGATGTGATAATCAACTCGCGGGCCACGGCACACGGGTCACGTTCAACTAGCGCGCCCAGCCGGGATCGCCACCGGACTTCCGCAGCTCATCTTCCATATCGGAAAGCTGCTGCTTCAGGTCCGCGATCTGCTGCTTCTTCTGATCGATTTTGGCATTCTTGTCGTTGATATCTTTGCGGGTGTATTGCTCGTTCATCGCTTTTGTGGGGTCTTTGTAATACTGCAATTGAGCTTTGTCGTCTTCCCGCTGCAGGATGTCCAGTTCTTTTTCTGCCGCCGCAATTTTGTCGCGCTGGTCTTGGAAACGCTTACGCCAGGCTTTTTCCGCGTCGTCGCCTTTATTCGCGCCATTCGCCGCCACGTCAGGTCCGTTGCCCGGCGTCGCTTGCGCGCCTGCGGCTGGTGCCGGTCCCGCGTCGCTTGCAGGAGTTGCAGGCTTTATGTCGTCTTCCGTGTAGACTTTTTTCGGCTTCGGCGTGGCTTTCTGCTGCTCGCGCGCTTTGCGCGCAGCGTCGGCAACTGGATCGCCGGACTGCGGTGCGGGACTTGCCTGCGATTGCTGCTGCTGAGCCAAAACAGGCAGAGTCGCCAGGCAAAGACCTGACAAGACTATCGAACCCGCAAACCAATTTTTCACACTCATGGAATACCGCCTCTCCCGGGGTGAGCGGGAATCCCCCAGCCTTTTACTTAGATACTTTCCTTCTTCAATTCTACCGCTTCCGGGACGCTCCGGCACGCAGGTAGCGTAACTATAAAGGCCGCCCCGCCTTCCGTTCGATTCCGCGCCTCCACTCGGCCGCCGTGTTGCACAATGATCTTCTGGACGACGGCCAGACCCAGGCCGGTACCTTTTGCCTTAGTCGTGAAAAATGGACGAAAAAGCTTGGGCAAATTGGCGGGGGCAATTCCGGCGCCGTTATCGAAAATCGTGATGCGCTGCGTGTATGTTTCTTCGTGCCTCACTAATTCTCCGCGCAGAAGCACGCGTCCGCCGTTTGCTGCACCAACGCAAGCCTCTGCCGCATTCCGCGCAAGATTCAGGAGCGCTTGCCGGAGCAGTCCTTCGTCTCCCGCGACGCTTCCCATGGGTCCTTCAAATCGAATCCGCACTTGCGGCATAGCCTCGGCGACTTCCGAAACCACTCGCTCCACGACTCCATCGAGCGCCACCGGCTCGCTGGAAATCTCCAAGGGCCGCGCGTACTTCAAAAACTCTGTCACTACGTGCGTAATATTCCGTGTCTGCTCCAGAATTCTTTCCGCGGAGTCGGCCACTTCACCAACGCCCGCTTCCGCGTTGATCATCTGCGCATAACCGGAAATCGTGGCCAGCGCATTCTTGAATTCATGAGCGATGCCGGCCGATAACTCTCCCACCGCCGCCAGGCTTTCCTTCAACTGAATCTGCTGCTGCAGGGCCGCCAACTCCGTCAAGTCCGTCAGCAAACAGATCGCCCCGCTAATCTTTTCCGTTCCGCGACGAATTGGCGAAATCGTTACGCCGAGCAGCCTGGATGCGCCTCCCGGTGCTTCGTGCTCCACCTGCTCGCGCCGGAAGATGCTTCCTTTGGCCAAGCATTCTCCAACCAACCGGGTGAGTTCCGACTTCTCCCCCAGCACCTCGCTGAACCGGCGGAATCCCAGTGCTTGAATGCCCAACACCTGCTCGGCCGCAGGGTTCGCGCTCGAGATGATCCCGGTCGCGTTCACCACCACCAGCCCGGCTGGCATGTTGCGCGTGACTTCTTCGCTCAACCGTTCCGTGTGTTCGGCGCGTTCTCTTTCGATTTTGTGGAGCCTTTCGAGTTCCTTCTCCTGGTCGCGGAGCTGGCGGATCACTCCTTGCATCGAGGCCGCCATAAAAGCGGATGGGTTTTCTGTTCGCGGAGGCGTCATCATAACGTCGGCCTGATGAGACTCTTGTGTGCTCTGATAAAAACGGCGAAGCAGAAGGAATACAATTCCGACCACGGCCAGGATGCCGACGGCCATGCCGGCGGCGATTTCCCAGAGGCGCTGTGTGGTCTCGGCTTGGAATGCTGCGAATGTCATAGGCTGAATAGGCCCGGCATCGAAATGAACCTCAGCGCAAACGCGGCGCAAGATCAATCGAGAAGGAAGAAAATGCAAAAACAACAATCAGCGCTGCAATGCCCAAAAAAGTTCCGAGTGGAAGTTGATACTGGCTCGCAATCAGCCAGCGAATCTGCTTGACCGTACCGAGCCCTCGCCTGCTGGCCCGCTCAGCGAGCCGTTGTCCTGCTCCACGTACATACATCGTGGCGATCACCACTATTCCTAAAATGCTTCCAAGAAGTGTGCCCAGCAAAATCATTAGAAAGGCATTCCTGATTCCCAAAAACGCTCCCGCCATGGCCATCATCTTGACGTCGCCCATCCCCATGCCCTCACGGCCTCGCACCAGCTTGTAGAGCGCCGCCGCTCCCCACAACATCAGGCTGCCAAACCCCGCGCCCAAGAACGCCTCGATCACTCCCAGAACTCTTTCTGGCGGTACCCAGTGGAAAAGCCGCAAGCAGAGCAGAAAAGCCGCGCCGTCATTCGGCGGCACAAACGCCGAGAAAAGCACTCCCGCCGCAAATCCTGGCCAAGTGATCGCGTCCGGAAGCAGGCGCACGCGTAGATCGGTCACCGTCAAAATGATGATCAAACAAATAAAGAACAGCCACTTTACGGTGGCCTGCGTAATTCCGAATTCCAGGTAACAGCCAACGAACAAAAGCCCCGTTGCGAGCTCCACCAGCGGGTACATCGGCGAAATGGGCAGCCCGCAAGTCCGGCATTTTCCACGCAACCAGAGCCATGCAAACACCGGCACATTGTCATAAGGCTTGATCGGAGTCATGCACCGTGGACATCGCGATCCTGGCGCGACAATAGATTGCCCTTCTGGAATGCGCGTAATGCACACATTCAAGAAGCTGCCAATCACAATTCCAAGTAGAAAAAAGTAGGCGATGATCACAGTTTAGTGGGCCGCTTTTCGGCCGCACTTAACACTGTCCCACAGCTATCAACATGCCTCAACAAACCAGAGCCAACTCCGTGCCCCATTCCTAACACCTTGTGAGCCTCGGCGGATATAGAGTCCCTCGAGTCGCTGAGAAAAGCGGCAGCAGGGCTGCCGCACTCCACGCCAGTTCTCCCGTTCTTTGTTTCTCCGACGGGCAACTGTAAACTGTTAGCTGTTGGCTCATTCATGCACTGGTTTGAGCGAAAAATCCGCCGCTACGAGCATAGCCGCTGGACCACCGACGACAACCGGCGTGTGCAGCCGTTCGATTGGGGCTTGGAACACATTGGCGGCGACCCTGGCGACCCGGACCCCCGAGCGTTTGTCCACAACTACGCCAAGCGGGCGATTGAGCAGAGCGTGGAATGGTTCGCCACTAACCCCGCTGACGACTATGCCCTCGACCGTGAAAACGTCCTAACATTCACCAGTTCCATCGAATCTGCGTGGCCGGAAAATAACACGGTCTACGCTCAACTTTTTCCTGTCAAAACCCCTGCAAACGGCCATCGCCGATCGTCTCCTGCCGTTCTGGTGCTTCCTAACTGGAACGCCAAGTGGCACGGCCAGCGCGGCCTCTGCGAATGGCTCCAACGAATCGGGATCAGCGCTCTGAAAATGAGCATGCCCTATCACGACCGTCGCATGGCCAAAGGACACGAACGCGCCGACCAGGTTTGCGGCCCCAATATTGGCCTTACCCTCCAAGCCAACCGGCAAGCGGTCCTCGACGCACGTCGCTGCCTCCGCTGGCTCGAGCAGCAGGGTCATACGCGCCTCGGCATACTCGGCACCAGTCTGGGCTCGTCTGTGGGTTACATCACCCTCATGCACGATCCCGCTATCAAAGCTGGCGGGTTCTTCCACTTCTCTACTTACTACGCCGACGTCGTCAGCCAGGGCATGACGACCAATCACGTCTGGGAAGGGCTTCGCGACCACGTCACAGTAGACGAACTACGCGACTACTGGGCTCCCATCAGCCCCATCCCCTATGTTGAGCGCGGCATGGGCGCCGCCACGAAATCCTTCCTCGTCTACGGGAAATACGATCCCACCATGCTCCCTGAGCTAAGCCGACAAATGTTGGACGCCCTGCGACGCCATGGTGCTCACCCACGCAGCCTCGAACTCTCCTGCGGGCACTACTCCCTCGAACTCCCTCCCTTCAGCTACATTGCCGGCTACAGCGTCCTGAGCTTTCTCCGCTCCGCCCTCGCATGACCTTGCCCAGTCCGTTGTTGTAACAGGTCTTTAGAACGATTTTTTCTTCAAGTTCCGATTGAATGCCGGTGACTGATAAGCGGCTGTTTGTCCGACTTCTGAAGAATACGAGTCTAGGTGAACGCTACAATTAATACGTCCGAGGTATTAACATGAAGAACATACCGGGAACCCTTTTCCTGCTCTTCTTTACTGTCGCCGCGTTCCTTTTCGAAATGTCCGGACAAGTGCGCACCGCGCACGTCGAGCATATGCTGGTCATGCGTGATACAACGCTATATGTGATGGAAGCCAGCGGCGCGAACCGGAGAAAAATCGCCGAGGAAGTAAGCACTGCGGCGCTGTCCCCCGAAAGCGATTTGGTGGTTTATGCGGACCCGAAGGGAATTAAGGTGTTCGATCTCCGAACTGTCAAGACGTCCACATTGGTGAACGCTCCTGCCCGTGACGTGCGCGAAGTCACATGGTCGCCAAAGCAAGATGCGGTTGCCTATTCGAAGACGATTTCTGAAAAGGGAGAATTCCTTCACCTCATCACTTATCCTCCGTCCGGCCCCCCTCGTGTCCTCGGGCCAATCTACGGAGGCATCAGTTTCTCGAAAGACGGGAATTTTATTCTCCACTCCAGTGCCGCAGGCGGACGAGGGGCGCTGGAGAAGACCGACGTTAAGAGCGGGAAAACCGAGACTCTCTTTTCCTCCGAGACTTTGATTGAGAGAGTCTCCTATTCTTCCGACGACTCCCAAATCGCGTTCTTACTAATAGACAAAGCCCCCGACTCGGAAAACGATGAACCTGACTGTGCACCTCCAAGCGTGTCTCTCTGGATACTGCCGGCTCATTCCAAGACCCCAGCCAAGGCTAGCCTTAGGCATTTCGGCGATCCAGATATCAATGAATTTTCCTGGTCTCCCAAAGACAATCTGCTGGTCTTCGACTCGGGACGGCAACAGTGCGATTTTCCCGGGAGCAAGGGAGACATTTACATCGTTTCCCCCGATATGAAAACGGCATTCAAGCTATCCAAACACGCGCTCTCGATAAGACCCATATTTTCGCCGGATGGCCAAACGGTTCTGTTCGCCGATTTCAGCGTGTACGATTACAGCCACGGGGCTGACTTGATGATCGGCGACCTCAGGACACGCACTGTGAAACCATTCCTCGGGCAATCTCCTTCTGGAAGGGGCGATTCTGTCGACTATGACCAGATTGTGGATTGGAAGTAGCCGAATTAAGGTGCCGATGGACTGCGCACTACCGCACGACGCTAGCTACTCGCCATCCACCACTCACTAATCCCTCTTCTAGTATCATTACTTGATGCAGACGCTCCTCGTTGAGGCGTTCGGCCCTCTTGTTGTCGCGTTCGTGGTTTTCGTGGCCGTTGTGGGCGCGCGGCGGCTTGTGTATCAGTACCGCAATCGGCTCAGTCCCGAGCAGCGGCAAGCCGCGCGCGATGCTTTCCGCAGCCGCTTAGTCCATCCCAACGCTTCGGAAGTCGAGCAGGGAATCGGCGCGTACCTCCCTGAACGGCTGCTCTCTCTCTACGGCGATCACCAAACCGTGCTCACGGAGCAAATTGAAATCCGCCGCCCGACACCCAACCCAGAAAATCCGGTCGAGCCGCAAAATCCCGCGGAATGGATCGAGGCGTTTCTTCCTCTTGATCTCGAGAGCCAGAAATATGTCCTCGATTTGACCGCGCAAGGTTGGGGCAAGGGCTTTTGCTTCGCTACGGACGGCGAAGGCAATTTCTATTGGATCCCGGCCAACGACACCCGGCTGCCAGACGCGCGCGTCTACTTCGCGCACACCGATCCCGTGGCCAACGAGCAAGTCGCCACGTCGCTCGACGAATTGCTCTCCTGGCCCCGCATCATTCATTCACCCGAGGCGGAAGGAACGCCATGAAGGCCATACTCTTCGGAGCGACCGGGATGGTCGGCCAGGGAGTCTTGCGCGAATGTCTGCTCGATTCCAGAGTCGACCGCGTGCTCTCGATAATCCGCAACCCTACTGGTCAACAAAACGCTAAGCTCACCGAGCTGGTCCACAAGGATTTCTTCGATTTTTCCAGTATCGAATCTCAGCTCACCAGCTATGAGGCATGTTTCTACTGCGCCGGACCCTCTGCCGCTGGCATGACGGAGAAAGGCTATTTTCACGCGACCTTTGACATGACCCTGGCTGCCGCCAGAACTCTTGCCCGATTAAATCCTGCAATGACATTCGTTTACATTTCGGGCGCGGGAACCGATAGCACCGAGAAGAGCCGCACGATGTGGGCGCGCGTCAAAGGGAAAACCGAAAACGCGCTTCTCAACTTGCCTTTTAAGGCCGCCTACATGTTCCGTCCCGGTATCATCCAGCCGATGCATGGTATTCAGTCAAGAACGACCGGCTACCGCATCTTCTACTTCATGACAAAGCCGCTACTACCTCTCCTCAGATGGCTGCTCCCTCAATACGTCACGACCACTGAACTCCTGGGCAGGGCCATGATCCGCGTAGTCCAAAGTGGCTACCCAAAGCGTATCCTCGAGACGCGCGACATCAACCATGCCAGTCTTCCGTCGTAGGGTTGTAGAGGCCTCCGACCGGATCAGAGTGCCCTAATTCTGGCAATTTAGACGTTTCTGGACCACGTTCTTTAAATTCCACGGAATTCAGGACCATCGCTAACCGCCTGAGCATCTGGACCCGAAGTACCATTGGCCTCTCCTTTGCCCCTTCGTACGCTGAAGTGGGAACCCAAGTTTATTCGGGGGGGGCACGACCATGCGAAAACGGCTCATTCCCTTGGTGGTTGCGGCCCTGTGGTGGGCCGGCTACAGCTCCGCCCGATCGCAGGAGCCCGCTCAAAATGCTTCTCAACCGGCGGCCAAGAGTGGCACGCAGGCCCCGGCGTCGCAGCCGCCATCGCAACAGGCCAGTTCCGACTCCGCGGACCAGCCAGTCTCCCTTGCGGACTTGGCGCGCGCGGCTCGCTCTAAAAAACAAACCGACGCCAAACCTGCAACAAAAAGCTCCAAGATTCTCGACGACGACAACATGCCCCGAGGCGTCTACGACGCAGATTCGCCGCCTGCCAAACTGGCCGCTCTCGGGCCTCAGGCGCAGAGTTCGCTGCCGCCGGGAGGTCCTTTCCCCGAGTTTCGCGGCAAGGTCGTTCTGCTAGACTTCTGGGCTTCGTGGTGCGGCCCTTGCCGAAACGCTTTGCCTAACCTCAAGCGCCTTCAGGCGGTCTATGGAGGTGGTGATTTTGTGGTCGTGAGCATCAGCGAGGACGACGAAGAGTCTGATTGGCGCGCCTTCGTCGCAAGCCACAATATGACTTGGCCCCAACGGCTTGACGCCGATAGCAGCCTGCAGCACCAGTTCGGAGTGAATGCCCTCCCAACCTACGTCCTGCTTGGCCGCGATGGGGCGGTGGTGCAGAAATTCGTTGGCGAAGAGATGGCGGAATCCATCGTCGAGCGGATTGGG
>DATEWL010000586.1:0-3275 GCA_035258025.1 Candidatus Acidiferrum sp.
CAAAGACGCTTACGGCATGCTCCGCTATGCCCTGCCCCACATGCACCGGGGCACGCTCAAAGTCGGCGACGACGCCCCCGACGCCCACCTGGTCGCTCTCGATGGCTCCGATCGCTTCCACATTCGCGAACGCACCGGCGGCCGTCCTCTGGTTATCATCTTCGGCAGCTTCACTTGACCGCCCTTCCGCCGCCACGTCGGTGACGTGGTGCAGATTTATAACGACTATAAAGATCACGCCGACTTCCTGACGGTCTATGTCCGCGAGGCTCATCCCACCGACGAGTGGCAAATGAAGTCCAACGTGAAGGACGACGTCTGCTACGCCCAGCCGAAAACCCTCGCCCAACGCGTAGCCATCGCCAACGATTTCATCAAACGTTTCAGCTATCCCGTCGCCTTCGGCATCGACGACCTCGACAACGCCGCCAACGACGCCTACTCCGCCTGGCCCGAACGCTTCTACATCATCGACGAATCCGGCCGTATCGCCTACCGGGGCGGCATGGGCCCGTTCAACTACAATCCCGACGAAGTCCGCGCCTGGCTAGCCTCCCGCTACGGCGCTGTAAAACACGACCCGCCCACGCCTCCGCCAACAGCCAGTCCGTCAGCTGCGCCTCCGCTAACTCCACCAGCGACAGGAATGAGCTAGGCAGGCTTCAGTCGTCCGATTTTTCCTCAGGTTTGGCGGGAAGCGGCATATCGATAAAATCATAGCTTCCGGGTCTTGCCGTATCCACACTTGCCGCGATTGAATCGCTGTAGTCACGCACGATGGGCCAGATATTCGACCCAAACACAACCAAAGCGAGCTTTCTATCGCTAAGGTTTTGCTGATATGCGATGTTTTGGTCGCAGGTGACTAGGACGTCGAACGCCTCGGCCTCAGCGGCGCGAAGGAGCTCCCCGTTCTGAAGTTTTGGAGGCCACTTCAATTCCACGACGGTTCGGACTTCATGCTTTAACAAAAAGCGGCGAACACCGACTGGAACGTTTTTGTCAAACAGGATGCGCAACGCGATGACTCTTTGCGTATGTCAGAATCGCCTGGATGCTCTCCTCAGGCACTTCGAATTGTTCCGAGATTTCGGCTACACTCATCCCATAATCAAAATTATCCACAATTGCGTTCGCCGGCATGCGAGTGCCGCGCAAGACCGGAGCACCACTTAGGACGAGCGGGTCAACCTCCACCAATGCGCATTGCGACCAGTCGATCTTGTCTTGTTCGGCCATGGCGAGCTCCTGGACACCATAATTCCATATCCACGTCCAAATCGCTAGGAGCATCCACCCGATCCATGCTATCGCGTGGAATTCAGACACGATGCCCGGGCTAGCTCGCGCACTCTCCAAACTTGGCTTTTGCTCGCGGGCGAAAGCCGCCCAGCTTATCCGCGCGGGAAAAGTTCGGGTGAATGGCGCCCTTCGCAGCGATCCTGAAACCCCAGTCCGCCCTGGGACGGACCGCATCGAGGTTAACGGCGAGCCCGTCGCCGCGGCCAAGAGAATATATCTTGTGCTAAACAAGCCCCGCGGCATTGTTACCACCGCATCCGATGAAAAAGGCCGCGATACCGTCTACTCGCTTCTCGCCGTGGAGCTTCCTTGGGTCGCTCCTGTCGGCAGGCTCGACAAAGCGACCGAAGGCTTGCTGCTGCTAACCAATGACTCTGAGTGGGGTGCTCGCGTCACCGCGCCCGAAACGCATCTCGACAAAACGTATCATGTGCAAATTGGAAAGATCGCTGACGCCGGGCTGCTCGAAACTCTCAAGAAAGGCGTCCGAACAAAAGAGGGCGAGATGCTTCGAGCAAAGGGCGCTTCCCTTCTGCGTCGGGGGGAGAAGAATTCCTGGCTGGAGATTGTTCTCGATGAAGGTAAAAACCGACACATTCGCCGGATGCTGGAGACTCAGAGTATTGAAGTGTTGCGGCTGATTCGCGTAGCCATCGGCCCGCTCGCGCTTGGCCATCTGGCGAAGGGCGCTGTTCGTCCTATGACTCCAGATGAAAAGCTAGCGCTCGATCGCGCCATGTATCGGTAGTCTCGATTCTCTTCCCGAGGGGAATGAAAACCTGAAGGTAGCCGCCCGAAATCGATATCCCTGGCTACGAGCGGAAGCATCAGCCAATCGTCTACTTCTTTTTCGGCGAAGGTTCTGGCTTGGGCTCAACTGCGGGCTTCATATCTTCGGCGGCTTTCTCCAGACCTGTTACGACAACCGGATCCAATTGATACAACGCCGGTTCGCCATCGCGCTTGGCAACATAATGGTCGCCGTCTTTGGCAATCAAGACCTTCTCGACGGTCTTCCCGGCGTTCGATGTCGCGGTTACTTCGAGTTCGACTGCGCCGAATCCCGCGTCCACAAATTTGCTGGCTTCAAGGTCACGCACTTTTTCGACAAACGACTCGGCGCCGATGGCGTCCACTTTCTTTCCGTCGGCCGAGAACCAATCCGAGCCGCCTTTTGTCAAATAATATGCTTTGGCGCCTTCGTGCAATTCAATCTTTTCGGGATCGTTGAATCCCATATCGAGTAGTTTCTTGTTGCGAAAATCGTCGACTGTTTTGTCCAAGGCAGTTCCCAAATCGTTTCCGACTTTGTAGACGCCCTCAACCGCGCTCGATTTTGCGTAATAGTCGTCTTTATTCTTGCGGACTTGCAATTCTTCCGTCCCGGAAGCATCGGTCACTTTGGCTGTCGCCACTGCGGTTCCAGAACCAAACGCTGCCGCTGCCTTCTTCTCGTCGTCGTCCGAAGCGCTCAAATCCATCTTCGCGTCGGCCAATTTGCGAATTAACTCTTCCACCTTGGAATCATCGGCGCGAAACGGCTTCGGCTTCACAATTTGCCACTGTTCTTTGTTCCGTCCAAACTCGATGTCCTGTTTTTTCGCAGTCAGTTCGACACGGCTGAGTTTGTCTTGCTCGAACACCAGCAACCGCTTGTCGCGCAGATCGTTGAGGGACTTCGCCAAGCTGGTCTTGTTGTAACTTCCAAGCATGAACACGCGTGGGTCGCCACCAAGCGCCGCATAGGAACTGTTTCCCGCGGGAGCTTCGTCCCCGATCAACAATTTGTGTGCGGCGCCGTCCTTCTCGATTACATCGACCTCGTAGCTAGCATCCGCAAGCCCATACTGCGCAGGGTTACTGGCATTCGCGTCCAAGAGCCGCTCTGAGGTAAGCGAAGCCAGTGCGGAGGCGAAGCTGGAAACCGTACTCTGATCGGCGCGGTACTCCTTTGGTGAAACGATTTTCCAGAC
>DATEWL010000587.1:0-2772 GCA_035258025.1 Candidatus Acidiferrum sp.
GCCTTCTGCGCCTCCGCTTCTAGCTCCGCGATGCGCACTTCCTTCAACTTGATGTCTTGCTCGGTCCCCAACCGCTCGTTCTCTTGCTCTTTCAAAAGCAGCCCTTCAAGCCCCTTCGCGTATTCCGCCGGAAGCTGCAAATCGCGGAGAAGTACTTCGCGCACAAGGATTCCGTCGCTCTCGAGCCGCGTCGTAATCGCCGCCGCAGCCTTCGAACGCAACTCTTCCCTTTTCGTCGCGAAGATTTCCTGCGTGATGTAGTTCGGCGCAAGCTGTCTATAAATCGTCGACACCACCGGCGCGACCACCTGTTCACCGACTGGCTGCGGCAAATTCGCGTGAATCGTGTCCAAGCGTCGCGGGTCCAGCCGGTACCTCACCGAAACGGCCAACCCAATGTTCAATCCTTCCCGCGCCTGCACGACCAACACTTCGTTCTCCGATTTTGCGGAGGCGCTCGCGAGTGTCGAGTACACCTGCTCTCGCGTGTCATACAGCGCCACGCTATCGACGAGCGGCGTGACGAAGTGCACTCCCGGATACAACGTGCCGCGCCGCGCGCCCCAAATCTGGCTGACGCGTACGCCGGCGGACCCGTCCGGAATCACCACGATGCTCAGCGCCAGCAAGATGGGCACCACGCCCGAAATCGCCAGCCGCTGCGCCAGGCCCCAGCGGACCGGTCCGAAAGGGCGCTGTGCCGCTAGCCCCGTGCTCGTAAGCGTCCCCGCACCCGCTTCATTTGTCTTATTGCGCGCCAACAGCCGCCGAAGTTGCTCCGAGATAAATATGTCGTAGACCACCAAAGACCCGGCGCTGCCAAACAGCCCAACGCCGAGAATCATCAGCAAATACTTCAAAGCCAGCATGGTGTTGCTCCCTTCCCTCTCACTCCCGGGCGCTGCGGCGGAGCGGTGACCGCCAACTCCGCCGCTCACGTTGGGCCGGGAATCCTGCCCGATGAATCTCGGGCTGTGCTCTCGCCAGTAGTTTCGACTAGCGGTGCGACGCGTACGCCCGCGCCAGTTGCGCGGTCCCGCGCACCAAACGCGTCGGCGCATTCGCACGCCGGGCCGTCGCAGGCCGCATCAAGACAAACATCGCCCGCAAGAGCAAAGCGTTAAACGCCACGGCGGCAGCCGCGGCAAAAAAGGTTGTAACAACGAGCGTTGCGAAGTGCAGCATGGCGATCATGGTGTGCCTCCCGGTCCTACAACGTCCTGCGACAATGGAAATGGCACGCTGAGCGCCAAGCCAAATACATTGAAAACAAATGACTTATTATTTCGACAGAAACAGTTTTTGTGTGGCGGGAAACACGCCGTGGCCAGCGAGACGCGCACCTCACGCTCCCGTTTGGCCGCACAAGCAATCAGAGCTATTGTAGTAGTGTCAGGAAAGGGACCGCGCGGAAGCACGGCAGGAATTAGGACGCGAACCCGCCTTGCATCTTTTAATGGCAAGCCGGCTCGCCTTCAGCGACCACTCGATATGCCTCAACGCCCAGGAATGCGCATCGGCAAAATCCTCGGGATACCCATCTTTCTGCATTCCACATGGGTCATCATTTTTGCCGCCATCACCTATTCTCTCGCCATCCAGTTCGAACAGCAGAATCCCGGCTGGCCCCCCGCTCAACAATGGAGCGTAGGCGTTTTCACCAGCGTTCTCTTTTTTGCTTCCCTTCTCTTCCACGAACTCGCCCACAGCGTCGTCGCCCAGCACTATAAAATTCGCGTTCTGTCCATCACTCTTTTCATTTTCGGCGGAGTCGCCAGCATCGAACGCGATCCCTCCAAAGCTATTCAAGAGTTCAACATCGCTATCGCCGGACCACTGGCCAGCGGCGTCCTCGCTTTGTTCTTCTTAGGATTGACAAAAGTATTTCCAACTAACGCCGTCGTTTACTCCTCGGCTCTTTGGCTTGGGACCATGAACGGGTGGCTTGCCATTTTCAACCTTCTCCCCGGATTTCCCCTCGATGGCGGCAGAATCTTCCGCGCCATCGTGTGGGGCGCGACGAAAAACTTTTCGCGCGCGACACGCGTCGCTGGCACGACGGGGCGCCTAATTGCCTATGCAATGATTCTTCTGGGCGGCTTTGCAGTATTCAAAGGCGTCGTCGTTCTCGGTTTATGGAGCGTGTTCGTAGGTTTCTTCCTTTTAAACGCGGCTCAGGAAAGCGTTGCCCAACTAGCCATTCGCGAAACTCTTTCCGGCCTCCGCGCAGCCGATGTGATGAGCAACGAAGTCCCCACCGTTGGCCGCGCTATCTCCCTGGAAGACTATGGCGCCGAGGTCCTGCGCACCGGCCGCCGCTGCCACCTCGTCATCACCGACGATCGGCTCGTCGGCATGATGAACGTCCACACGCTCAATTCCGTTCCGCGCGACGAATGGGCTCACAATTCGGTCCAAGCCGTAATGATTCCCCGCGAGCGCATCCTCTGGGCCACTCCCGACGAGCCTTTGCTCGGCCTCCTCGAACGCCTCCTCTCCGCCGATATCAACCAAATGCCTATCGTCTCCGGCTCCGATGATGGTGCCGCCCAAATCATCGGCATGGTCTCGCGTGATTCCATCCTCCGCGTCATGCAAACCCGCACCGAACTCGGCCCGCTCTCTTTCGGCGCCGCAAGCAAATAGACCGTTCCCATTCCATGCTGTTTGATGGGAAGCGCCCGGCAATTCTCGCGCGTTGATTCTTCTCCGTATCTTCCTACCTCCAAAATTCATCTTAGGTATACGATGCTTGTGGACCCAAGTTCTCTA
>DATEWL010000588.1:0-7807 GCA_035258025.1 Candidatus Acidiferrum sp.
CGGAAGACATTATTCAGGCGCAGCTCGATGCGAGCAAGACTTTGACGATTTTGTTGATCGCGATTGCTTCGGTGTCGCTGCTCGTCGGAGGAATCGGGATTATGAATGTGATGCTGGTTTCCGTAACGGAGCGCACGCGGGAAATTGGGGTGCGCGTCGCGGTGGGGGCTACTGAAGAAGCTATACAACTTCAGTTTCTCGGTGAGTCGATCATGCTGAGCCTTGTTGGTGGCGCTGCGGGCGTTTTGTTTGGGATTTTTGGGTCGTATATGGTGGGACAGACCTTGCATTGGCCGATGGAGATGTCGGTGGAATCGATTCTGGTGGCGGCTGTGTTCTCCGTGGCGGTAGGCGTTTTTTTTGGATATTACCCGGCGCGGAAGGCTTCGTTGCTCGATCCGATTGAAGCGCTGCGGTATGAGTAAAACTTTTGCGAAATTCTAGTTCCAGGGACGATCGATGAAGAGTAGAGGGCGATGGCTGATTTTGGTGGGCGTTGTGGTGGCTATTGGGCTATTTGCTGCGTTTGGATTGAATCGCAACGCGCAGGCGCAGCACTTCACGGCGAAAGTGGAGCGCGGCGAGATTGACGATGTGGTGGAGGCGACGGGAACCATCAACGCGGTGATAACGGTGCAGGTGGGTTCGCAGGTTTCCGGAAGCATTGCGAAGCTGAACGCGGATTTCAATTCGCGTGTTCATAAGGGCGATGTGGTGGCGCTGATCGATCCTGCTTTGTTCAAGGGCGCGATGCTGCAGGCTGTGGCGGATTTGGAAAACGCGAAGGCTAATCTGGTAGCGGCGCGGGCCAACCTCGAGAAGGCGAAAGCAGGGCTGGTGCAGACCAAGGCGGACTACGATCGCGCGGTGCGGTTGACCAAGGATGGAGTGATGAGCCAGCAGCAGCTGGATTTGGCGAAGTCGAACTACGATTCCGCCAGTGCGTCCGTGGGTGCAGCCGACGCAAACGTGACGCAAGCGCAGGCGCAGGTCAGCCAGAAAGATGCGGCCGTGGCTGTGGCCCAGACGAATTTGGACTATACCGTGATCCGGTCGCCGATCGACGGGACGGTTGTGGCAAGGAATGTGGACGTGGGGCAGACTGTCGCAGCGTCGCTCCAAGCGCCAACTATTTTTACGATTGCGCAGGACCTCACAAAGATGTGGGTGTATGCGAAGACGGACGAATCGGACGTCGGGAATATCAAGATCGGGAAGCCGGTGAGCTTTAAAGTGGACGCGTTTCCTAAGGACACGTTTCACGGCGTGGTAAGCCAGGTACGAATGAACGCGACAACGGTGCAGAGCGTAGTGACCTACGACACGATTATTGAGTTCGCGAACCCGGAGTTGAAATTGTTTCCGGGAATGACGGCGTATGTAACGATTCCAGTGGATACGGTGAAGAATGCGATGAAGCTGCCGAATACGGCGCTGCGGTACAAGCCTCCGATGTCGGCGGAAGAAATTTTGGCGATCTACAAACAATACGGGATCGATGCTAGCGAGCAGAAACAGGCGGTTGAGGAACCCGCGGCAAGCGGGACTCTTGCGGGCAATGTGGGTCAAACGGGTGCCGCGATGGCGGCGCAGAATCCGCCGCGCGCACCGAAGAAAGATAGCGCGGTGGTTTGGAAGTTGCACGCCGACAACACCATGGAGCCGGTGAAGGTGTCGCTGGGAATTACGGATCATGCGTTTACGGAAGTGAGCAGCGTTCTCAAGGGGGTGTTGAAAGAGGGGGACGACGTGATTATCCGCTCGGTGGCGGCAAAATCACAGGGGCTGGGTGGAATACGACGGTAAGCATTTCAAGAGCAAGACAAATCCAAGGATATCAATGGCAGCTATAAACCAAGTCCAGGAGACGCCGAGCGGCGCTGCGGCTGGCGTGGTTATACGCGTCGAAGAGGCGCACAAGTATTACGATTTGGGTGAAACTCGTGTGCATGCGCTGCGCGGAGTTAGCGTGGATATTGGGCGCGGAGAGTTTGTGGCGATCATGGGGGCGAGCGGCAGCGGCAAGTCGACGTTCATGAATATGCTGGGGTGCCTGGACAAGCCGAGCACCGGGCGATATTTGCTGGAAGGGACGGATGTATCGCAGCACGATAAGAAGGCACTAGCGCTGATTCGAAACCAGAAGATTGGATTTGTGTTTCAGGGATTCAATTTGCTGGCGCGTACGACGGCGCTGGAAAACACGGAACTACCCACGCTGTACACGAAAATCGACAAGGCGGAGCGCGAGAGGCGTGCTGCGGAGGCTTTGGCGATGGTGGGCTTGGCGGAAAGGGCGCAACATTTTCCGTCGCAGATGTCCGGAGGGCAGCAGCAGCGAGTGGCCATTGCACGGGCGCTGGTGAATCGTCCATCAATTTTGCTGGCGGACGAGCCGACCGGAAATCTCGATAGCAGAACGTCGGTGGAGATCCTGGAGATTTTTCAGAATTTGAACGACAAGGGGTTGACGATCGTTCTGGTTACGCACGAGCACGACATCGCTCAGTTCGCTAAACGCGTTTTGGTTTTCCGGGACGGAAAAATCAGGAAAGACGATGCGGTGACGAATCGGCCGCGGGCATCGCAAGTATTGCAGACCCTGCCTACGCTGGAGGACTAGCGAGAATCCTGCATTGCAATCCGAATTTTTGCGATCGAAAGACGCGCCGCGGAAGCAGAAAGGATTGCGAGATTAGGCCAGGCCCAGATGGTCGAGCTGATAGTGGCCTTTGGAGATGACCTGATCGTCATCGATCCAGACGTCGCAGTTGCGGGTGAGTACGTCAACGTGGGTTTTTGATTTCCAGTCGGCGTGCGTTTGGCTGCCATACGGGTCGCCGAAAGCGATGTGGACGCCGGGGAATTTTTCGTCCTGCAGCAAGATGCCGATCATCGCGGAAAGGCCGAGGTTGGTGCCGAAGGCAAGTTCGCCCACGCGGTCGCTATTCTCATCGGTGTGACAGTATTGCCAGAATTCCTCTTCAAGGTCTTTGCGCGCGCAATCCGCGCCGGTTAAGCGGGCGCCTTCGATTGTCAGGACCAGTGGCGTGGTCTGCAGGTCGCCATATTTCCCATTGAAATGGTCGCCGGCAGTTGCATCGCAGACAAAAGTGCCATCGACCGTAGCGGGAGTCGTGAAGACTTCGCCGGCGGGCAAGTTGGACCAGTAACGCGGGCTGATGAGACCGCTTGTTTTTACCCAGTCGAGGCCGCGATCGAAATGAGCGGCGAAGGAAGTGCCCGCTTCGGTTTTTACCGTGAGCGTTTGCGCGCCCAGCATGCGTTCGCGCAGTTTGTCGCTCAAGCGGTCCACCATGCGGTAATCGGCGCGCATACCTTGCTGCATAATTTCGGGAGTTACGCCGACCATGTGGGCGTAGCGGATTTGCCGGCGTTCGACGACGCGAACGATGGCCATGCGCGCGCCGAGCTCGCCGGGTTGCGGCGTCATGCACATGGCACCTACGTCTGCCGTTTCGAGAGCCTGTAAAACTTCCGGCGGGGCGGCGGTCATGGGGCGAGAGCCGAAATCTTCAAGCAACAAGCCGGTGTATTGCGCGTCACGCTCTTCGATGGCGGCGGCGATGCTGGCGGCGACACAGCGGCTGGTTTCGTCGGCGATTAGCGCGACGTGCTCGCCGGGACGGACGCTGAGGCAAGTTTCCACGGCGTTCTTGGCGCCGGGCATTAACGCTGGATCTGGGTGGCCAAAGTACATCTATTAATTTTACAAGAATCGGCGGAAATTTGAAGAGGCGTTCACGAAATTAGTCGCTGCTATGGAAACTGCGTGATCGTTGGAACAATCCTGCAAATGGGGATCAAGCCGTTCGCGGACTTACGCGGAAGGCGGGGACCTGGCCGCCGCCGCTGGTGACGTTGGCCAGGCCAGTGGCGCTTAAGCGGGTGAGAAAGCCGCATAGTTTTCCGCGGAAAAGATAGGGAGCGAAATCGACGAGCATGTCCCGGTAATCGACTTTGCCGATATTGACGATGTAGGGAAAGACTTCGCGCCGGATAGGGATTCGTTCCTGGACGATCCACGCGCCGTTTTTTGCAGAGAGGGCGCGGCCGATTGCGGTGTCCCAGGCAACTTCGTCGGTTTCCCAGCCGAGAGTTACTCCCGAGCCGCCGTATTCATCGCTCGGCTTGAGGACGAGGTTTTCGCGCTCCTTGCTGATGAAGGCGAGGAGTTCTACCGGCTGGCCATAATGCGAAGTTTTTACGTCGGCCACCACGCGTGTCCAAGGGATATGGCGGCGGATAATTTCGCGTTCGTCGTGGGAGAAGAGCGCGCCGTTTTGCTCGTCGGTGAGGACGGCGAAAAAAGCTTTCACGTGCGAAATTTTGCAGCGAAACGTGTTAGCTACGCAGACGGCGTTGGCGGTGTAGGCCTTTACGAGAGCAGCGCATTCCGCAGGTTTGGCGACGATGTCATTGATCAGGACGCGGCGGTAGACGAGATCGATTTTTTTGTCGTGGGCAACGAGTTTCTGGCCGTCGAACTCGAGTTCGCGGGGATCGGCGATGACCGTGGGAACTCCCATTTTTTCGAAACGCGATTGCAGAATCTCGAATTCGCTATAAGTGGGGACATCCTCCCAATCGACGATGGCGATTTGCGGGGGACTGGCAGAACCTCCCCAGTCCACATAGCTCATGACCAGGGCGTCAAGAAGCTTGGCGCTGAGCGGGTAACTGTAAACGGAATAATTCTGCGCGAATTTTCCCATCACGGGAAGTTCCCGAAAAATCTCCGCCAAAGTCTCCGCGTAGCCCGCGCCCGCGGGGGATTCTCCGTTGTATTCCGCGAACTTGAGCGAATCCGGCAATAGAAAAGCGTCGAGGCGGGAGGCCGTGCTGGCCCGGCCGTAGGCGGCGGGGAGTCGTGCCAGGCGTTCTTCTTCGGGCCGCAGATGAAGCTGCGCAAAAAGATGTTTGTCCTCTAGAGCTGCGGTAACAACACGTTCGCCGAGGTCAGCAATTGTTTCCGCGATGGAGCGGACGCGCTCTTCGTCGTCCGGAGACAGGAAAAATGGGCGGAGGAAAGGGCAGTGCACGCGATCGCCAAAGGTGAGTTTTGCGCGGCGCATCCTTTTGAATAGATCTTCCGGAAGAGCGGGCACGCGCAGAAGGGTGGCTTTCAGAATGTCGTTCCACTCCTCGGCGGGATTGTGAGGGGTGCTTGAGGGTGTCGGGACGCCGATCATTTTGTTTTGAAGTCCGTAGATCCCGCAGGGGAGCTGGCAGAGGAACTCGGTGACGATGATTGAGTTGCGGCGGAGCTTTTGGGCGCGCCGGTGAATCCGCTTGTTGCGCCGATTCCGAGCATTTCTTCCCAGCGAGGCCAGGGAAACGACGCCGCCCCACGGAGTGCACGGTCAATCACGAGCCGCGCCATTTTGTCGACGACATGCTCGAAATAAAATTCGGTAATGCGGTCGCGCTCCATGTCCGGCGCGGGGTTCAAGAAATCGATTGCATAGGGCACTCCGTCTTGCACCGCAAATTCGATGGTATTCATCTCGTAGCCAAGGGCTTCGTTAATTGTCTGCGCATCTTTGACGATACGGGTTCCAAGCTCGGGTGACAAATAGTTGTGATCGACGAGGTATTTGCGTTCTTTCGGGTCATAGTGAACGGGAGTGATATCCGACTTTCCAAACGTGAAACAACGGACGTATTTATCGAAGTTGATGAACTCCTGAAGGGTCATGCAATAGGGCGAAGTTTTGTCGTAGGCCGCGAGGAGCTCTTCTTTATTGTGGACTTTGTAAACGTGTTTCCACCCGCCACCGGAAAAGGGTTTGAGGATCGCGGGGCGGCCGACGTAATCGAGAAGTCCATCCCAGTCCACTGGATAAGTGAGGTTGTGGAGCGACTCAGCGGTGATGTCCACGTCGCTGGGATATCCCTTTTGCGGCAGCAGGACCGTTTTCGGAATGGCGATGCCAAGCTTTGAGGCGATGGCGTAATTGAAAAACTTGTCGTCGGCCGTCCACCAAAAAGGATTGTTGATGACATAGGTTCCCTGAAGAACGGCATGCTTGAGGTAGCCGCGATAGTATTCGACTTCATGGGAGATACGGTCGACGATGACGCGGTATCCGGAAGGCTCGCCCATGCGCGTGCCACCGAGCTTTACGAATTCCGCCGCAACACCGTCTTTCTTTCCCAGTTCATTGACACGTACGATAAAGGCCGGAGGAAAGCTGTATTCACGCCCGCAGAGAAGGCCAACCTTTTTCATGATGTCACTCCTGACGAATGCAACAGAGACCTGGTACTTTGCAGATGTTTCTAATTGATAGCGTGTGCCGATGAAGTCCGAGGCTCGGTGACGCCGCGTGTTTCGGTAACCAGATGTCTTACGACGGCTTTCAGGTCGCCTGTCTGTTCATAGACGCGCAATTGGCGCTCTGCGCTGGTGCCGTCCTTCAGAATGGTGTGAATGTATTCGACGGCGCTACGGCTCCCGAGGTCGTCCACGACGTCATCCACAAACTCGAGCAGTTCGAGAGCGAGTTCGCGCATGGGGACTTCGGCTTCTTTGCCGAAATCGATCAGTTTGCCCTCGATGCCGTAGCGGGCGGCGCGCCATTTGTTTTCCTCGATCAAGGCGCGGCGGTACAAGCGGTAGCTCTGATTCCGTTCGTAGAGACGGTGAAGCTTTACAATAATCGCTTGCGTGAGAGCGGCGATGGAGACGGCTTCCTCGACTTTGGTGGTCACATCGAACATGCGGAACTCGAGAGTGCCAAACACCGGGTGAGGACGGACGTCCCACCATATTTTTTTCCCGTTGTCGATGCAGTTTAGTTTCATCAGAAGATTGACGAAATTTTCGTAAGCGCTCCAGGATTCAAACTGTTCCGGGATCCCTGTGCGCGGGAAACGGCGAAAGACGGTGGTGCGGAAGGATTTCAAGCCTGTGTTGCGTCCCATCCAGAAAGGTGAACTGGTCGAGAGAGCGAGCAGGTGCGGCAGGAAATAGCGGACCATGTTCATCATGTCGATGGTGGTCTGCTTGTCTGGCATGGCGACGTGTACGTGCATGCCGAAGATCAGAAGCGAGCGGGCGAGCTGCTGGAGTTCCTCGACGATGTGTTCGTAGCGTTCGCCGGGTGAGATGACCTGGTCAATCCAACTGGAAAATGGATGGGTGCCGGCGGCAGCAACCTGCAATCCAACGCGCTCTGCGGCTGCAACAAGTTCGCCGCGCGTGCGGTGCATTTCGATGCGCAACTCGCCGACGTTTTCGCAGATTTTGGTACCGGTCTCGACGATTGATTGGTGCATCTCGTGTTTGACCTGTTCGACGATATCCGGGGAAGCTGCCGAAACAAGCTGCATGACGTGAGAACGCAACGCGCAGGTTGCGGGGTCAATAATCTGGAATTCTTCTTCGACACCGATGGTGAAGCGGTGAGCCATGAGGTGGCCCTCCGGGTGGCCGTGGTCGTACTGGGGACTTCGCTGGCGGTATCATACCCCGCCCGGGCAAGAATTTACACCTT
This sequence comes from Candidatus Acidiferrum sp., assembly GCA_035258025.1. Classification (GTDB taxonomy): domain Bacteria; phylum Acidobacteriota; class Terriglobia; order Acidiferrales; family UBA7541; genus Acidiferrum. The sequence continues at coordinate 7,521 of DATEWL010000588.1, forward strand.
GAGGATGACGGCCTCCGAATTTGGTAAAGGGCGGAGAGGTGTACAGCGTATTTGGAGCAGGAACGGCTCGGAAGAACGACGCGGCACGACTCCACTGCAATGTGCAAAAGCGGAAGAACAAATCAGAGAAACAACTGGCACCCTCCCCCCTGTTTTTTGCAAGCGTTGCGTTTAAAGGACTTAGCTAAGCTACGCTGCAAGTCTTCAGAATCAACCTTCCGGGGCGGGCTTGTCGATGTTGGTTCTAAAGAACTTGCTCGCCAACGTTGGCAAGCCACCAAGATTGG
>DATEWL010000589.1:0-6453 GCA_035258025.1 Candidatus Acidiferrum sp.
TGGCAGCTCGCTCCCATCTATCAAATCCAAAACGGGCTCCCCTATTCGCTGGTGACATCGGGCAATGCTCCTGGCGGTTTGGGAGGCGGAGTGAACGGATCGAACGGCCGCAAGGGCATAGATGTCATCGGCCGCAACACCTACCGCCTGCCGCGAACTCAGGTTGTTGATCTGCGCCTCTCGAAGAGCTTTACCTTCGCGGAGAAATATACATTCCAGGTGTTGGGAGAGGGCTTCAACCTTTTCAACCACCTGAACGTCACTGGCGTCAACACCACCGGATACAGCATCGCAACGACAGGATCGGTGCCAACTACGGGCGGCACAACGCCGTGCACTGCCGCCGCCCCGTGCCTGAGCTTCAACGCGCCTTTCGGCACGGTCACCAGCGCCAACAGCAACTTCGCTTATTCCAGCAGACAGATCCAGATTGGATTCCGCTTCTTGTTCTAAGCACGCTGTACAACCATCAAAAAAGCGGCGGCTTCGGCTGCCCTTTTTTATTTGCGAGATTTCCGCTTAGGCGTGGGGATGAGCTTTGTCGTAAATGTCCATCAACTGTCGGATGGAAGCGTGGGTATATTTCTGCGTGGTGGAAAGCGATTGGTGGCCGAGGAGTTCTTGAATGGCGCGCAGGTCAGCGCCATCGGCGAGAAGATGCGTGGCAAAGGCGTGGCGCAGGGAGTGCGGATGCAGGTCCCAATTCACGTTGACGAGGCGGACGTATTTTTTGACGATGCGGCCGACGGAGCGCTGCGTGAGCCGGCGGCCGGCGTAATTGAGAAATACGGCCTCGGTGTGAGGAGCGTCTCGCTTTCGGCCACGGATGCTTGAAGCTTGCGGGAACAATTGCTCCCGAAGGGGCCAATACTTGTCGAGGGCTTCTTGCGCTTTGGAGCCGTAGGGAACAATGCGCTCCTTGTCGCCTTTGCCGACCACGCGCAGCACGCGCTCTTTTTGGTCGATATCGGCGAAATTCAGGCCGGTGAGTTCGCTTACGCGAAGGCCGGCGGCGTAGAGCAACTCCAACAGAGCGCGGTCCCGGCGGAGCAGAAGGCCTTCGTCTTCAAGTCTGGCAAGCTTACCGGGAGAAGCAGTTGCGTTCGTTCGCGCGCGTTTCTTCGGTGCTTCCTCTCCACTGCCGGAAGCTGGACCCAATCCCGCCAGTTGATTTAGAAAGCCGCACATCTCCTCGGCGGAGAGCACGGAGGGGATACGCTTGGGCAATTTGGGAGTGGCCACGAGCCTGGCGGGATTTTCCTGCAAGCGGCCTTCGCGAACACAGTATTTGAAGAAGGAGCGAAGCGCGGCGAGCTTGCGAGCGATCGAGCTTTTCTGGAGGCCATGATCGTGCAAGTGCCCGACGAACTCGCGAATCGTGTTGTGCGTGACGGCGCTCAGGGCAGGAGGTTCGAGACCGGGCGGCGATAGGTAGACGACGAATTGGCTGAGGTCCTTGCCGTAGTTAGAAATCGTGTGAGGAGAGGAATTCTTTACTGCACGAAGATACTCAAGGTATTTGGCGATAGCCGTTTTCATTTTGTGCCGGGGACTCAGCCGGACTTGCACTATCGATTATAGGACAGCATCTGGCGGCAAACCTGTTTAATCGACGCCTCTGCCACCGAGCGCTCGGTACCGCGAGTAGGAAGTAGTTGCGACCGGGAAATAAATTAGAGCTTGGCACCAACGGGCGCGGCTTCTTCGGGCTGAACTTGAGGTTGTGGCTGGGTTTGTGGTTCGGGAGCGAGCTTTTCCCAATCGCAGCCTTCCTTCAGGCAGGTGTGCACCGTACCAATCTTGGTCTTCTTTTCGACAATGAAGGGTGCGCCGCACTTGGGGCACGGCTCGGGCAGCGGCATGTACGGCGTGGTGAAATCGCAATCCGGATAGCGCGAGCAGCCGTAGAAAATACGCGGACGCCCGCGGCCACCTCTTCCGGCGCTGCCTCTGCGCACAAATTCCCCTTCGTTGCACTTCGGACATTTGATGCCCATGGTGATGGGGCGCGTGTATTTGCACTTGGGATAGCCGGTGCAGCCGATGAATTCGCCGAAGCGGCCGTGCTTTTTGACGAGGCCGTTGCCGCAAAGCGTGCACTTTTCATCGAGCAGCTCGTCGGGCTGCATAGATTTGCGTGTGCCCTCGACTAGGCGGCGCGTGGTCTGGCAATCCGGATATGCGGAGCACGCCAGGAATGGTCCGAACCTACCCGCCTTGATGACCATTTCCTTGCCGCAGTTGTGGCAATACTCGACTTTTATTTCACCCGGAGCGGCGTCCGGCAGAGCAGGGGACAGATCCTGAATAAAGTCACAGTCCGGATAGCGCGAACAGCCCAAAAAGAAACCTAGGCGGCTGATGCGCTCGAGCAGTTCGCCCTCACCGCACTTTTCACACTTTTTGCCGGTGGGGATGCCCGCTTTGTAGGAGAGCATTTCGTCGTCGGCGCGATCGAGATCGACGATGAACTTTTCCCAGAATTCCTTTACGGCTTCGCGCCAGGGGAGTTTGCCTTCCTCGATTTCGTCCAGCTCTTCCTCGAGGCGAGCGGTAAAGGTGACATCGAAAATATCTTCAAAACTTTTGACCAGCAACAGGCTTACGCGCTCGCCAAGCATGGTGGGCGAAAAACGGCCCTGCTCTTTTGTTACGTATTCGCGCTCGACGATGACGGAGATGATCGAGGCATAGGTAGAGGGACGCCCGATGCCTTTTTCCTCCAGTTCCTTGACGAGCGTCGCATCGTTGTAGCGCGGCGGAGGCTGCGTAAAGTGCTGATCCGGACGGATTTTGTCGAGCCTCAGCGTCTGGCCTTCGGTTACGCGAGGAAGCGCATTGCCCTCGCCTTCGTCGCTCTTTTCGTCGTCCGCCGTATCCACGACCTCGGACTGATACACGGCCAGATAGCCGGCGAATTTCTGAACCATTCCCGTAGCGCGGAACGTATAGTCCGCCGCCGAAATGTCGATGGTCGTTTGATCGAACACAGCCGGCATCATTTGGGAAGCCACGAACCTCTGCCAAATCAATTGATAGAGCTTGAATTGATCCTCTTTCAGGTACCTGCGGACGTCTTCCGGGGTGCGCATAACATCCGTCGGGCGAATGGCTTCGTGAGCCTCTTGCGCGTCTTTCTTGGACTTGTAGTAATTGGGCTTATCCGGCAAGTAAGCGGACCCGAATTTTTCAGGAATCAGTTCTCGCACTTGCGCCAGGGCATCCTGCGAAACGTGTACCGAATCCGTGCGCATGTAAGTGATGAGCGCAACGGAGCCTTCGTCGCCCAGTTCGACGCCTTCGTAAAGGCCCTGGGCCACTCGCATCGTATTCTTCGCCGAGTAGCGCAAGCGGTTGTAAGAGGCCTGCTGCAGTTTTGACGTCGTGAAAGGCGGAGGAGGATTTCTTTTCTTTTCTCTTTGCGTGACGCTGGCAACTTGCCATCTTGCTTTGCTCACCGCGGCGACAATCTTATCGGCCGCTTCCTGGCTGGGAACTTCAATGTCCTCGCCGTTGTGCTTAAAAAGCTTGGCTTCGAAGAGTGGCGGCTGGCCAGCATCGAGCATGGCGTGGATCGTCCAATACTCTTGCGGAACGAAGGCGCGAATTTCCTGCTCGCGTTCGACGATCAAGCGCAAGGCGACGGTTTGCACACGACCGGCGGAAAGACCGCGGCGAACTTTGTTCCAAAGAAGCGGAGAAACTTTGTAGCCGACAATACGGTCGAGAACGCGGCGAGCTTGCTGTGCGTCGACGAGATTGGTGTCTACTTTTCTGGGGTGCTCAAACGCCGCGCGAATCGCTTTGGGCGTAATTTCGTTGAACGTGACCCGGAAAATCTTCTTAGGATCGATGGACGGAATTTCTTTCTTTGGCTCGTCCTTCGGCTCTTCTTCCACGACTTCGGGCTTGGCGTTCTTTTTCTTAAAGCGCGAAACGGTGGGTTCCTGCTCGGGGTACTTGGAAGGCTTGGACAAAACCATAGCGAGGTGCGCGGAGATGGCTTCGCCTTCGCGGTCGGGGTCGCCCGCCAGATAGACGGCGTCGGCGGTGTTGGCAGCTTTACGGAGATCGTTGATGATCTTGCCCTTGCCGGCGATGATCTGAAGCGTAGGCTCGAAGATTTTTTCGTCGTCGAGGGAGATTGGCGGCCGAACCGGCTTCTCTTTTACTTTCTTGGCTCCCTTTTTGGCGCGCTTCTTTTTCTTTCCAGTGCCTTCTTCTTCGCCGGGCAGACGGATGCCGATCGTCTTCTTGGGCAGGTCCATCACGTGGCCAATGGAGGCCTTGACGAGGAAATTCCGCCCAAGGTATTTATTAATAGTCTTCGCCTTTGCAGGCGACTCAACGATCACAAGCGAACGGCCCATCTTGTCTTTGTAACCCCGTAATGTTCAGCTGGGAGAGCTGGAGAGCGCGGCGTGTGTCCTTCTCGCTAACTTCATCTAGATGCGGTTATACGCCTTCGGGATACTCTCAGCGTTTAGATGCAGGATCTGGGGCAAGCGATTCGCGCCCTATCTTTTTTTAAAACAACACCTTACTGAATTGCTTTCCGGGCGACTGCCGCACGATGCCTTTCATCTCCAGATCAAAAAGCGTAGCTAGAACTTCGGAAGAGTTCAAGCCGGATCGTTCCACGATGTCGTCAATGTGCTTGGATTCCTCGGGACCGAGCAGCTCGTAGATCTTTTTTTCGGAGGGATTCAGGGAGGCGGCGACGAGCAGATTTCTTTGCTCGGTTTCCGGTTGCTCGGCTTTTACCAGCGCGGCGCGCACGGGCGTGGGGAGTTCCTCGATGACGTCTTCCGCTTTGGTGACGAGTTTCGCGCCTTGTTTAATTAGCAGGTTCGGCACAAAGCTGACCGGTTGCGTCACGTTGCCTGGGACGCCGAAGACTTCGCGGCCAAACTCCATGGCTAGACGAGCTGTGATGAGCGAGCCGCTGTACTGCGCCCCTTCGATGACGATGACGCCTAGCGGCATTCCGGCGACGACGCGATTGCGAATGGGAAAGTTTTCGGGCGCGGGGTGGGTGCGCAAGGGAAACTCGCTGATGATGGCGCCGCGCGCCAAGACTTGCTCGTAGAGTTTCTTGTTTTCTTTTGGATAGCAGACGTCGATGCCAGTGCCCAGGACGCCGATGGCCCGTCCGCTGACGGCCATGGCGCCTTGATGGCCGATGGCATCGATGCCGCGGGCCATGCGGCTCACTATCACCAAGCCGCGTGCGGCCAGTTCGCGGCCGAGGCGTTCCGCCATTTGCGTGCCGTAGAGCGTCGGGCGCCTGGTACCCACAATGCTGAGGCAAGGATGATTGAGAACCTCCGGGTCGCCTCGAACGTAGAGCAAGACCGGCGGGTCGTAGATTTGCAGCAGAGTTTGCGGGTACTCGGGTTCGGTCCAATTGATGAGCCGGCAGCGATCGATGTTGCCGGTGGCTTTCAATTCTTTTTCTGCGCGCTTGAAGGCTTCTTTCTTGAAGACCGCTTGCGCGACTGGCGCGGGCAAGCGGCAGCCTTCCAGGTCAGTGAGCGGGGCGCGAAAAACCGCGTCTGGGGAACCGAAGCGTTTCAGAAGACGAGCGGACAGACGGGAGGCGAGGCCGGGTGTGAGCGCCAGGGCAGGGGAGGGAGGAGTCTAGCTCCATCGCGTGCCAAGACTATGCGTTTGATAACTATAATGTCAACTAATAATTGATTGACAATTAAGAGGCTCGCACTCAACTTGGCTGAGCCGCGTCTTCGGCAAGGATCGGTTCGAGAGTCGCGATGAAAAGATCCGCGTCCGCTTGCGAGAACATTAGCGGGGGACGAAGTTTGATGACGTTGTGATGAGGGCCGTCGGTTCCGGCGAGGATGCCTCGTTCGCGGAGGCGGTTGACGATATAAGAGGCTTGCTGCGGGGCGGGTTCGCGCGTCTCGCGATTGACGACCAAGTCCAATCCCAGGAATAACCCTGAACCACGTACGTCCCCGACCAGCGCATGCTTCTCTTGCAGAGATTTCAGCCGCGTAATCAGATAGTTGCCAACGCGCAACGCATTTCCCTGCAGATGCTCTTCTTCGAGGATGTCCAGAACAGCGAGGCCAGCGGTGCAGGCGACGGGATTGCCCCCGAACGTGCTGAAGAACTCCATTCCGTTGTTGAAGCTTGCCGCGATTTCGGGCGTGGAGACAACCGCCGCGAGAGGGAAAGCGTTTCCGATTGGTTTGCCGAGCACCACAATGTCAGGAACAGCGTCTTGCGTCTCGAATCCCCAGAAGTGCGTGCCGAGACGGCCGAAGCCGACTTGCACTTCGTCGGCGATGCACACGCCGCCTGCGGCGCGGACATGCTTGTAAGTTTCTACGAGATATCCGGGCGGAAAAACAATTTGGCCAGCGACGCTGGGAAGCGTTTCGGCGATGTAGGCTGCGACGCTGCGGCCTTGCGCGTGAGCGTTCTGCAAAA
>DATEWL010000590.1:0-4616 GCA_035258025.1 Candidatus Acidiferrum sp.
CTTTTGCGCCTAACGCTCCTTCTCATTCGGCTCATCCGCTTCATTTGCGGGGTTGCGGCGGCATGCCGTAGACTACTGAATTGCTCATGGTCTACTGAGCGCACAGGGGAGCCGCGGATGCTGGTCGTCATGCAGTCGCACGCTACGGAGGAGCAGATTCGTGGTGTGTGCGAGCGCATCGAAAGCCTAGGGCTGAAGGCGCATCCGATTCCGGGGACGATTCGAACGGCGATTGGGATTACCGGGAACAAGGGAGCTATCGACCTCGGAGTGCTGGAATCGTTGCCGGGAGTTGTGGAGTGCATACCGGTCAGTAAGCCGTACAAGTTGGTGAGCAGGGACACGAAAGAGGAAGACAGCATACTGCGGATTCCAGTGCCGGGCGGAGAAGTGGTTGTCGGCGGAAAGATGGTGGCGCTGGTGGCTGGGCCGTGCGCGGTGGAGACGGAAGAACAGTGTCTGGCGATTGCGGAACGAGTGAAAAAGAGCGGGGCGAGACTCTTCCGCGGCGGGGCTTATAAGCCGAGGACGTCACCGTACAGTTTTCAGGGGCTGGGATTGCCCGGTTTGAAGATATTGGCAAAGGTGCGTGAGACGTACGGCTTCGGGATCATCACCGAAGCCATCGACAACGAGAGTCTGGATCTTGTCGAAGAATACGCCGACGTAATTCAGATTGGCGCGCGGAATATGCAGAACTTTTCGCTGCTCAAGCGGGCCGGGCGCGCGAAGAAGCCGGTGCTTTTGAAGCGCGGAATGTCGGCGACGCTGGACGATTTCTTGATGGCTGCGGAATATATTTTGTCTGAAGGAAATTACAACGTGATGTTGTGCGAGCGTGGCATTCGAACCTTTTCCGATTTTTCGCGCAATACCCTGGATCTGGCCGTCGTGCCGGCGGTGAAAAAGCGCAGCCACCTGCCGATTTTAGTTGATCCGTCGCACGGCACGGGGAAACGGCACAAAGTGCTGCCACTTTCCCGCGCGGCGATTGCCGTGGGCGCGGACGGATTGCTCGTCGAAGTGCACCACGAGCCGGACAAAGCGCTTTCCGACGGCATGCAGTCGATCCTGCCGGAAGAGTTCACTGAGTTGGTCGAAGAGGTCCGGCAAATTGCGGCGGTTTTGGGCCGCGAAGTAAATTGAGAATGCGCCGTCCACCCTGGTGTATTCAACCTATTAAATACACTTGCCCTCCGACACGGAATTAGGTCCACCTTGCAAACTTTTGTTTCTGACTGTCGCCCGGGCTTCTGGCTAATTCCACGGACCACATGTAACAATCCAAACGACTTATGAACCGTCCGCGCAACTTCCGTGTATACATCTTGGTGGTCGTCCTGCTCACAGTGGGCGTAGTGCAGCTTGTGCGCGAGCACCGGCCCTCTTTTCTGAGGCCGGGGCTGCGATTGTGCGCTTATGTTTCTGCCGCCGACGGAAGCGTGACGGTCATTGATCTCGTGAAGCTGGCCGCAGTAGCACGCATTGCGGTTGGGCCGGGATTATCGGGGATGCGCGAACATCCGACCCGTGCGGAAATTTGGGGTGTAAGTTCGGTGGGCGGATACGTTTGGGTCATCAATGCCCGGGTGAATCAAGTGAGCTCACGCATTCCCGTCGGGCCGCTTCCCTACGCGATTGATTTTTCGCCGGACGGCAGCCGACTGTACACAACTTCGGCAGGAGCGGACACGCTGATTGCGCTCGATTGCCAAACGAGAAACGTGCTAGCGCGCACGAAAACAGGGGGCGAGCCTGTCCTAGCGCGCGTGACGCCTGACGGAAAGAACGTGCTGGTGCTCAATCATCGCGATGCCACGCTGGGGATTCACGATGCGGCCACACTGGCACTGCGCAGCATGGTTGGGATCGTCAAGCAGCCAGAAAAAGTTGTCATCCTTCCGGACAGCAGCCTGGCGTTTGTTCTGAGCAGAACGGAGCACCGGCTCTCCGTGGTCGATCTGCGGAGAAGCGTTCTCGTAACGAACCTCGAGCTGGATGGGAACCCGTCGGACATTCTGCTCAAGCCGGACGGCGGCGAGCTGTACGTCATTTCGCCGGAGGCACACGGCTTGCAGGTCATCAACACCTGGACGCACGAGGTTGGCGATTACATGGTGCTCGGGTCGGCGCCAACGCGTGGCGTTCTGAGCGCCGATGGAAACACGCTGTACGTTTCGGACAGCGCGGCAGGCCACATCATCCCCGTGGACATCCAGAACCGCCGCGTGATTCGCGACCCCGGCACGGGGAAGGAATTTCCGATTACCGCGGGCCAGTCCCCCGGCGTGCTGCGCTTCGATCCCGATGAACCGAATGAGAATCTGCTGATCGTTGTGAACGAGGGTTCGGGAGATGTTGCCATTATTCGTGTGCGGACCAACAGCCTGCTGACCATGATTCCTGTCGGAGATAAACCGCAGGACTTGGCCGTAAAACTGTTCTAGAGAAATTAGCTGGTGCGAAAGGCGGAAGGTTGCGGGTGAGACTTGCTTTGCCGTAGTCCAGAACCAGAGGGTCATTCGTTCCGTAAAGCCACGAGGGGGTCGACGTGCATGGCGCGGCGCGTGGGAATGTAGCACGCGAGAAGCGTGACCAGCGTCATGAGGACAGCTGCGGCGACGAAAGTGGCGGGATCCGCGGGACTGACACCATAAAGCTCGCTAGCGAGCAGGTGAGTGATTCCCAAAGCAGACGCGAGGCCGAGAGAAATACCAAACAGCGAGAATTTCGCGCCTTCCTTCATGACGAGCCATAGGACATCGCGACGCTGCGCGCCCAGGGCGAGACGAATGCCGATTTCGCGAGTGCGCCTGGAAACAAGAAACGAGAGAACGCCGTAAATACCGATCAGGCCGAGGACGAGCGCCAGAGCGGCAAACGCGACGAAAAGAACAGTTGTGGAGGCTGGAGTTGAGACCGATTCGGCGACAACGGCGCTCATCGTCTTGACTTCGCTGGCGGGGACTTCCGGATTGAGACCGGCGATGGTGCTCCGAAGAACGTTCTGAAGCTGCGATTCTTCTAGACTGGACTGAATAACAACGGTCATATCGGACGGCACCCGCCCGCCTTCGAGCGTGGCGTTTGCGGCGTATGGAAAGTAGATCGTGCCGTTGATCCAATCGGGAACATTCTTTCGCAAATCATACGCACGGACGTCGGAAACGATGCCCACGATGGTGCGCCAGTCTTTGTCGCCACTCAGGCGAACGTGCGAGCCAACGGGGCTGCGTCCAGGCCAAAATCGGCGGGCTGTGGAAGCGGTCACGAGGGCCACGAGAGCATTGGCCGAATCGTCCGCGGAGGTGAAGCCGCGGCCAGCGACGACGGGAATCTTCATCACGCGAAGATAGTCGGGCGTCACAACGTCCATCCAAAAGAGCGGCATGGCCTCACCGGAAGGCACAGCTTCATTTTCGATTTCGAGAGATCGCTTGGCGACGCGGCCGCCAAGAGGCAGCGTATTAACGGCAGCGACGGAACTGACGCCGGGAATGGCCTGCAAGCGATCGAGGAGCTCGCGATAGAAGGAGATGCAACGCCAAGGATCGTTGCAGAATGCCTGATTGGGAGTGACGCGCGTGGTAAGGATACGCTCGGCGCGAAAACCCGGATCGACGCTCGAGAGCGCGACGAAGCTGCGAATAAGCAAACCGGCAGCGATAACGAGAAGCACAGCGAAAGCAACTTCGGCGATAGCCAGTGCGCTCCGCAAACGATGCGAGACGGAAACACCCGCGCCGCGCGTAGCCGCATTGAGCGATTGAGCGAGAGCCGCGCGCGTGGAGTGCAGCGCAGGTGCCAGCCCAAAAAGAAGGCCAGTAAGAATGGTGAGCCCGGCGGTGAATGCTAGAACGCGCCAATCGATATGAGCATCGGCGAGACGAGGAGTGTCCGCGGGAAGCGCGGCCTTGAGTAAGCGCAAGCCTTCGGTGGCGAGAAAAACACCAAGCGAGCCTCCCAGCAGAGCGAGCAAAACGCTTTCCGTGAGCAGCTGTCTGACGACGCGACTGCGTTCCGCGCCCATGGCGGTGCGCACCGCGATTTCTTTTTCGCGCGTGGCCGCACGGGAAAGCGCGAGATTGGCGACGTTTACGCAGGCGATGAGAAGAATCAGTCCAACTGCCCCCAGAAGCAAAAAGAGACGGCTGCGCACGTCCGCGACCATGCCGTTGCGCAACTCCACGACACTGATGTCAGCGTTCCAGTCCGCTGGCATCGGCCAGGGGAAGAGTTTGTATACGCGCGACTGAAACAAACGAATTTCGGCGCGGGCCAAAGGAATCGTTGAACCGGGGCGGAGGCGGCCAATGATAGGCATGAAATCGCCAGCCCAATACGCGACGGTGTCGCGAGAGTCATTATGGAGAGGCAACCAGATCTGTGTTTTGGCGGAGGGAAACGTGAATTCGGCGGGCATCACGCCGATTACTTCCCTGCTGACCCCTTCGAGCTCGATGGAATGGCCGAGAATCGAGCGGTCGGCACCAAAACGCTGCTCCCAAAGTGCGTGGCTCAAAATAACGTAGTTGTCCCGACCGGCTACGTCGTCGCCGGGATAGAAGGCGCGGCCGAGCTCCGGGCGAGCCCCCAAGACCGAGAAAAACTCCGCA
>DATEWL010000591.1:0-6620 GCA_035258025.1 Candidatus Acidiferrum sp.
CGCAGCCCAACATATAGCATTCGTTCCCCGCCAACTTCTGCGGCGGCAGCCATTACGCGCTCCCAATCGAGTTCCTGCCTGGACACAAAAGCCGCCACGTCCGCGATGTAGCTCAACTGCTCCCAGAAATGTTTCGCGCCATGAATGCAAATCAGGATGAGTTCATCTTCGGGCGAGAGCGCGGGAACTTTATGCGAATCGATGTTTACGCGCGCCTGTCGTTTGAAAAGATCTTCCAGCGGAAGTTGCCGTGGATGGTAGCGAAACGTAAGCTCCGTATGAAACTCAACCAGAAGCTTTGTGCTCGACTGCCGGAAAACGTACTCGCCAGGAATCTTCCTCGCCCGGATCGCCGTCAACGGTACGCTCGGTTCATATCCGAGACTGATCATCAGCTCCGTTGAACGCTGAATGTCCTTGTCGCGCACTATCAAATCCAGATCACCGTATTGGCGCAACCCTGGATCGCCATAACACCGCGCCGAGAGGACGGGCCCCTTAATCACCAACGCCTCGACGCCGGAAGCCGCGAAACCGTCGAACAATCGGAACATCTCCGCCGTCAAATTCATCGTAAAGAGCGTGTAAGCACGCCGCCACGCGCGCAAACTCTCCCGGATTTCCAGCGATACGGCGTTCTCGTCGTAGTTTGCTAGCCGCGCGGCGGTAAGCCCCAGAACGCTGTGGTCCTCCGCAAGCGCAATCAACGAAGCCCACTTGAGGGGCGCGCGAAGCCGCTCCGCCATCCGCTGCCGATCCAGCTGAGGCTTTGCACACTCCAGCAGCAGCTCCCATTCCGGTTCGAGAACTTCCGCCCCCTGTGGCAGCGCTTCTGTCACGCCATCCCCCGCGGTCTCGATGAAGCTTACTCGAATGTTCGGTTGTTTGCGCTAACGGGAAAATTTTTCGGCCAGTGACGAAATGCGCCGGAAGGCATCGTCCTGCACGCGAAATACGCCCGGGAATCGCTCGACCGCAGCTCGCGCGATTTCTTCCAAAGGAGTGCAGCCATCCATCGCTTGCAAAATCCAGCGCTCCGCGAGCCCCGATTCGGAAAGCACGGGAACGAAATCCACCGCCCGCCGCCGCAGCCCTTCAGAAGTGAATTGCGCGCCCAGAAAAGTCGACTGGCGGAAAATTCGTTCGGGTTGCCCTTTGTGCGCCACGATCTTCGTATCCCATCGCCAAACATAGTCGCCGCCAACCGGATCGGCGTGCAAGTCCACTTCAATTTCCTGGCCTATCTCCAAATCCACGGGCTCTAGCCACGGAAAAAATCCCTGGCCATAGATAGTCCCTGTGGTCCCTGGCGCGGTCGAGAATCCGATACCCTCAACAAGTTGCGCCTCAAACCAAGCAGTGATCCCATGCGCCGTTCCACCGCGTGTAGTACGCAATTGCAATTTCGCTGAGGCCCGCGGATTCAGATGCTTTGTGTAATCCAGTTCGCACCAGAGTTGTGCATCCGTCATGAGCTGGTGGCTCTGCGACCGCACCTTGTAGACGCTATTGAGAATCATTGGCAGGGCTGCGGTGAGTTCTAGCCCGCGCACAACGTCTTTCCAAGTCGAAACGAGGCGTTTGTAGTAGTCGGGAGTTTCGAGAATCGCGGCATAAATCGTGTCTCGCCGCGGAATCTGCACTCCACCTTCGCTCAGAAACCTCTCCCTCGCATCTTCTATAGTGGGCAGCGCATCACCAAAAATGGGCAGAGCGCCGCGCACATCCGAGACGATTACGTTGGCCCGCTCCGCCAACTGCATCTTCCTTGAATCGTCGTGGAAAAACTCAATGCGGTCCGCAAAGCCATTAGCTTCGGCAAGTTGCCGCGCGAAGTGAATCACCTCTCCGGCCTCAATGGCGTAAACACGCTTGGCGCCAGCTCGGCATGCCAGCAAAGCAAAAATGCCCGGACCGCAGCCGAGGTCTACTACGATGTCGCCTGGACGCACAGCCTTCTGGATGGCCTCGGAATAGGCGGCGAATCGCAGGCTGTCGGCGGTCATGTCGCCGAATTCGTCGAGTGAGTACATTCTACTGGCCGGCAGCGACGACCAAACGCGCCTTGCTTGCCAGCACGCTTCTAGCATCGGCAACGAGCAACTCGCAAAGCGCACCGATGCGCGAAGGATCGGAATGAGGCACGACTCTGCGAACGGGAATGTGCGACACCAGGCGCGACAGGAACTCGAATTCCGCAGCGCGCTGGCGCCGATCTAGAAGCCAGTTCATATAGGTATTCTGAACAAGTTCCAATAACACGTCTTGGCTGCCAACATCTTCGACGCGGGGCGCATTGGCAGCCTCCTCCCGCGGAGCAATAAGGTAAACGGCCCCTAGAGGCCGCTTGTGAACATCGAGCGTTGCCGCGGCATCGTCGAGCGGCAAGTAGCACTTCTCCCAGTTCGGGGATAATCGAGGCAGTGAGTCTGGGCGTCCCATCAGCAGCCCGACTGAATCCGGCCACAGGCAGACGCGTGGATATCCCCGCTCGATGCTGTAGCTTCCGTCTTTTTCTTCGATAGCAGCAACATCTTCGCAAAGTACGGGTAGCCCGCGCAGCGCCAGCGCAGCTGCCGTTGTCGATTTTCCTGCCCCAGCCTCGCCGGTCAGTACAATAGCCTTGCCGTCAACACACAACGAACTGGCATGCAGGGCCGTGGTACCTCGCCGGCGAAGAATGAATCCCATCACCGGCCCAAGCAGATACGTCGAGAGGTCTTCAATCGTTTGAGACTCACCGGCTGCGCCCCAGATACACGTAGCCTCGCGGTTCACTACGAAGTGAGTTCCATCCGAATAGGCGAGTTGAAAAAACTGTCCCTCGCCGAAGGACTTGAGGACAAAGGCCGGGTCTTGAGTTTCGGGCGAGGCAGGAAGACTTTGTAGAACCACAGACGGCATCCCGAGCGCGTCGGATACCCAGGAAGGCTTCGCACGTAGCTCCACACCGAGATCAGGGAAACTCGCGCTTTCGGTTTCTTCTTCGCGTAATCCTGGGATTGGAAAATCAGAAGAAAGGTTTAGGCCGTAAATTCGATATCTAAAAGTCACAGGACGGGGCCAATTCAAAAGAAGCAGCCTCTCGGAAACGAGATCATCCTCAACCAGTCATTCGCTTGTTCAAATTCTTGGACCCGTCCAAATTTCCCCTCATACTCGCCATAGTCAGGGTCATCTCGGTCAAGTTGCCGTAGACAAGAAGTTTGGGTGCTTGGTAGGGCTTTTTCGCAGATGCCTCGGACTGCGGCCTCATTCAGTTTCCCTCGTTTCGACTGTACTGAATCCTCTGTTTGTTTTCAACGCTTTTTAGCCAGTATGCGAGAGCAAAAGGCCGGAGGTCGGCCCACAAAGACAAACCCAGGGCAGGGCGGGAAGTCGCGCTGAGCATCTTGCAGTTTACAAACTTACTCAGCCTCTCGCAAGCCCCGTTTGACAGGACGGCTTTCCAGCCATTCTTCTCCGCGTGGAGCTGCAGTGGGTCCCCTCGAAGCGGTGTCTTCTTTCGCACACGCACATCCTCTGGAAGCAAACCCCGCATCGCTGTTCGAAGCAGTTCTTTATTCATGCACCACGGCACGGGCGGTACGTGCAACAGGAAACGCACCAAGCGTTGGTCGAGCAAGGGCGCGCGTGATTCGACTGGCACGCCTGTCCATCCGGCGTCCTCGAGTTCGAAGACACCAGGCCAGAACGCGCCGGTTAGTCCGGCATAGCCCTCAGGGTGAAGTGGATGCTCCGCCTTAGCTGGTTGTTGCAGCTCTCGCCAGCGGTCGCGCAAACTCAAGTCCCGTTCGAATCCCGGTTCCAGCCAGTCCGGATAACCGAGCCCCACTTCCGCGTGGCCCATCCATCGCCTCAAGCGCGTTCGTATGCCCGCGCGCAAAGGTGGAAGCTTGCCGTGGCGAGCAAAATATCCCCCGAATGCCGCGGCCATCGGGGCGATCCGGCCCAGCTTGAGCAGATAGAGGAGGTACGGCCACGCCCTCCCCGTCATGATGTCGTCTCCTCCGTCTCCAGAGAGAACCACAGGGGCGTGCCGCGCTACTTGGCGGTAGTGCTCGACGTGCAATGCAAAAAACGGCTCAAAGCAGGGTTCCGGCGTGCTCAGCAACGCCTCTTCCCATCCGCCGAAGGGCAGAGCGGACGCTCCAGCAAGAATGTCGATGGGAAGGCCGAGGTGCTGCGCGACCTTTGTCGCGAAGGCCCCCTCCTCATCTTCGAAAAGTGGGGTGTAATCCACGGTGTAGGCTCGAAGCGAATCCCGAATGCCTCTGCAAGTTTGCACTCTAGTCGCCATGGCGGCGACGCTCGTCGAGTCCAGCCCTCCGCTCATAAAACACGCCGCCGGTCCCGAGGGCAATCGATCACGAACCGCATCCTCCAAATGGGCGCGAAACTGTTCGATATAATCCTCGCGGCGCTTTAGAAAAAGAGGTTCTTCAATCGGAAGAGTTGCATACCGGCTCACGCAGAGTTCGCCGTTCGAATACTTGAGAGCCCGGCCCGCTGGCAGGCGCCGAATATCGAGAAACCCTGTGCGTTCCGCATCGGGGCACCAGGACTGCAAAAGAAAATCACCTATGAAATGAAGGTCGAGCTTGGCGGAAACGTCCGGAGCCACGCGCACAGCCTCAAGCGTGTTGCTGAAGACAAACTGACCTCCGGCGTATGCGTAAAAAAAAGGCCTGGCACCAAGCAAGTCGCGCACGCACCATAACTGCCTCGCCTTTGCATCCCAAATGGCAAACGCAAAATCGCCGATCAAGGCTTCAAAACTTTTCTCCGACCACTGCCGCCACGCGCGCAGGATTAATTCTTCATTAGTCGCATCCACGGAGATTTTTTCGCCGAGCTGCTCGAGCTTTCGTAGCAATTCCTTCCGGCCGTCAAGCCGCACATCGCCAAGAAGCCAAATTCTTCCGTCCAAGGAAAGGGGTTGCGAATCTGCCTGCGGAGAAGGGCCGGTGCGAAGCAGTGTGAAACAAAGCCCCGCACCCGGATTCGTCCAGATTTGCGTGGCGTCGGGCCCTCTGAATGCCAGACGCTCCGCCATCCGCTTAATGAGCTTCGCATCCGGTGTTCCGCCATCTGCGGAGACAATACCTGCAAAACCGCTCATTGCGGCCCCGGCGGCGTGGACGAGAGCGCCGCGTCAAACGCCGCGTAGTGTTCGTGGAGCGATTCCGGCTCGTTCAACGCCGTCCCAGCCCGCTCCACCCAGGCGTGCGCCTCGAATTTTTCACCGTGCTTGCGGACGCCTATGCGCAGCTCAGTAGCGATGCCCTGCCGGGCCAATAGCCACCACAGCCCAAGGGATTCTTCGAGGCAAGTGGGATGGCCAACACTGTGCCGCACCGCCGCGCGCACCATACTCACGGTTAAGTCGGCTCGGTCGGACACGAGAGAATCTGCTTCGTTGTTGGGGGCGGAAAGAAACCGTTGAAAGAATGACTGCGTCTTGCGAAACCCACGCAGCCGCAAACTTAAAGAGATCAGCGGAAGCAAAGCCGCCGCGCGCAGGAAAATCCCGCGAGCCCTGCGCTCCAGCGCGCTAAACCGGCGAAGCCGTTCCCACATCTGCTGGCTGAATTTGGAGCAACCCGTTGTCGACGAGCCGTCCCAGGAGTTCCGTGAAGTGCAATCGAAGCAATTCGGAGTCAACGTCGAATTCGTTCTGGAGTTCCTGATAGGCAGCGTCAATGTTCGGCGCGGTGGTCACTACCTGCCACATACGCGTCCCGGTTTCGTCCAAGCCAAAGTAGCGCTCCGTCTCCAAATTCAAAAGCACCGATTCCTTGTCCAGGAAACGCACAAGCACGTGCGGCAACACTTCAGCACGATCCGCGAATGACACCATCAGCCCGGCTCCTCAGCTCTCCGTGGGAACAGCTTCTTTCGTTCTTCCTGAAATCGCCCGCCTACATTCTACCGGGGAATCGCGCGCTTCGCTATGCGGACTAAAAAGCCCCGGTTGGCCGCCATTTGCCTTTCTTCGCGAGCCGATTGTCTTCGAGCCGCAGACACGCTATAAGTTTCGTCGTGCCTGAAGCCGCGATAAGCGTTGCAGCTCTAGAGAAGTTTTTTCCTCCCGCCCGTAGCGGCTTCCGTGCCTTACTCCAGCCATTCGAAAAGCCCAGCGTCGTTGCTCTCGCCGGGCTTTCCTTCGAAGTGCGTCCCGGCGAAGCGCTGGCGCTGCTCGGCGCAAACGGCGCGGGCAAATCCACGCTCCTCCGCATTCTCGCCACGCTGCTTCTCCCCACCAGCGGCCGCGCGCAAATCGCCGGGCACGATGCCGTTCTCCAGCCGCGCGCCGTTCGCCGCCAGATCGGCTATCATGCCGGCAGCGACATTGGCTTCTACGCCCGGCTTACGGGCCGTGAAAATCTGCGCTTCTTCGGTAGCCTTAATCATCTTTCGAAATCCTCCGCCGCACAGCGCACCGCTCTTCTCGCGCAACATTTCCATTTGGAAGAAGCTCTCGACCGCCAGGTGCGTACGCTCTCGTCCGGAACGGTGCAGCGCCTGAGCCTTGCTCGCGCCCTTCTCCACGAGCCGCGCGTTCTTTTGTTAGATGAGCCCACGCGGAGTTTGGACGCTATCGCCGCCTCCGAATTTCG
>DATEWL010000592.1:0-2292 GCA_035258025.1 Candidatus Acidiferrum sp.
ATGGACGGGGCCGCTTTCGCGCGGAGATTACGGTGTTGTGGCGGCCCACTTGGACGCCATGAAGGATTTGCCGGCGCAGTATGCACATGCTTATGAGGCAGTCAACTGTCTGGCGGCGCTGGTTCTTGCGCAGGATTCCTCGCGAATGTTGGCCGAACTGGATAAAGTTAAGCTGAACAAAAAATCAAGGGTGAAAGCGACAGGGGGACAAGCGTGAAGCGACTGCAGATTGCCATTGAGAGCACGACACTGGCCAACGGATTAAGAGTGGTCATCGCGCCGGACACGACCGCGCCGGTGGTGACGGTCGGTGTGTATTACAAAATTGGATTCCGGCTGGAGCCGCGCGGCCGTAGCGGTTTCGCGCATCTCTTCGAACACATGATGTTTCAAGGGTCGGCGAACGCGCCGAAAATGCAGCACATCAAGCTCATCAATTCGAGCGGCGGCGTACTCAACGGCTCTACACATTACGACGTGACGAATTATTACGAGGCCGTGCCCTCGAACGCGCTCGAACGCGTGCTTTGGCTCGAAGCGGATCGCATGCGCGCGTTGAAGGTCGACGACGAAAATTTGAGAAACCAGCGCGACGTTGTAAAAGAGGAAGTGCGCGTGAATGTCATGAACCAGCCGTACGGAGGATTCCCCTGGCTGGATTTGCCGCCGGTGGCGTTTCGCAACTGGGCGAACTCGCACAATTTTTACGGCGATTTTGCGGACCTCGATGCGGCTAATCTTGCCGACGTGCAGGCTTTCTTCAAGACCTACTACGTGCCGAACAATGCTGTGTTGCTGATGCTCGGCGATGTGAAACCGGAAGAGGGATTTGCGCTGGCGAAGAAATTGTACGCCGATATTCCTGCCGGGGCGCCGCCACCGTTTGCCGATCCGACGGAACCAGAGCAGAACGAAGAACGCCGCGGCCACGTTGAAGAGAAATTCGGGACGTTGCCCGCAATGGCCATCGGCTACGTCGTGCCGAAACGGCGGACTACCGATTGGTGCGCCATGGCGCTGCTCGATCAAGCACTGCATGGCGGACGCGCCGGGAAACTCTATCGCGAACTCGTCCTGGAAAAACAGGTGGCCGTGGAGCTCGACGGCGGAATCGAAGATATCTTCGGCTACAACGGGCCCACGCAGATGGTGACACGCATTTTGCACAAGCCGGAGTATTCGAGCGAACAGGCGCTAGCCGCTTTCGACGAAGCAATCCACGAAATTCAGGAAAAGGGCATCAGCGAAGACGAACTCGCGCAATTAAAAGTGAAATGGCAATCGGACTATTTCTCGCTGCTCGAGAGCGGGCACGGCGGCATGCCGCGTTATGGCTTGATGCATTTGCTCGCGTGCTTCACGTTGTTTGATGGTGAGCCGAAACTCGTGAACACCGTGCTGGATGGTTTTCTCTCCGTGAAGCGCGAGGATATTCAGGCCGCGGCGAAGAAATACTTGTGCAAGGAAAAGCGAGCGATCGTGTTTCGGCTTCCGCCTGCGGCTGGTGCGCCCGCGTCCGCGGATAAAAGGGAGGCAGCATAATGGCGACGCGCGCGGTGGAAGTAAACGAGGCGGTGCCAGCGCTGTCTGCGGAACGGCAAGTCACTTGGCCGAAGCGGAAGCGGGCGCGTCTCTCGAATGGGCTGGAAGTAATTCTCGTGGAATCGCATACGATTCCGAAATTTCACGGCGACCTCTATTTCCGTTCTGGCAACGTGGCGGCCATCGATCGCGGCCCGGGGCTTGCGGAAATGACAGCCACTGTGGCGCGTACGGGTACAACCAAGCGCGCCAGCAGGCAGATTGAAGAGGATTTGCGGCGCATTGGTGCGGATCTCGGAATGAGTGCTGGTTCGGACACGAGCGCAATTTCCTTTGCGGGACTCTCCGAGTTCGACGAGCCGCTTCTTGGCATGGTCGATGAGCTAGCCCGAGAGGCGGCGTTTCCCGAAGCCGAGTTTGAACGCGAACGGCGACAAAAGCTCGAAGAGGTCAAGTTGGAACGCACGCAGCCGGGGTTCCTGGCTGGTGAGCGCCTGCGCAAAGTCTTGTTCGGCGCTCATCCCTACGCGCAGGTTTCGCCGAGCGAAGAGCAGGTTGCCGCGTACAAGCGCGACGATTTGATTTCTGTCTATCGCGACTTCTACACGCCCGAGAACGGATTGCTCTTGCTCGTCGGCGATTTCCAACCGGACGCCATGCTAAAAAGCGCCGAAAAAGTGTTCGGCGCGTGGCAGGGAAAGAAGCCCGTGACAAAACCATCCGCTGTTCCGGCAAATCCGCGCGGGCGTC
>DATEWL010000593.1:0-2153 GCA_035258025.1 Candidatus Acidiferrum sp.
GAGCTCTTCATCTGTTCGATGGTCGGCAAACCAACCACGGGTACATCGAAGCGCATGTCCTGGCGCGGCTTGCTAACTTTCACGACCACCAGAGCCTTACCGCCAACGATGCGCGCCGCGCGTGCAATGGTTTCGTCCGTCCCTTCCATGGCTTCCACGGCCACGCAGGCCTGGTCCGAAATCACGACTGTTTGACCGATGTCCATGTCAGCAATCTGCCGCGCGACAGTGTGTCCGTAAGCGATGTCGGCGCTTTCTTGTTCGTTGGGCGCCCTGCGTGTTAGCACGCCCTGCTCGGGCAAAAGCGGTTTCAGAAACAGCGTCGAGTCCACCAACTGGATCCCTTCATCCTGCAGCACGCGCGCGATGCCGCCAATCAACGCATCTGTACTTTTCCGTGGCAACGAGAAAAGCAGCTTCATCAGTTTCCAGTCCGGCCTGATCGCGCTGAAAATCTTGTTGTGCTTCACCTGCCCGGCCATCACCGCTTGCGTCACACCCTCTTTGTGCATCAAGTCGATGGCCTTGCTTAATTCGCCGAGACTCACCCAATGCAGCCGCTTGGCGCTTTTTTCCAATTCGGGCGAGGCTTCTTCCTTCAGCGCGATCACCGCCATCTCGATGCCTTGGCTGCGCGCTCCTTCTAGCACAAGAAACGGAAAGCGCCCGTTCCCGGCGATGAGTCCCCATCCTGTCACGTTTGCGCTGGTGTCCGGCATGAGATGTATGGGCGGCGGTGACTCTTACTTCACGATTCCGCGCTCGGCGCTCTCGATAAACCGGACGAGCTCCTGGACGTCATCAGAGCCGGCCAGTTTCGCTCGCATCTCGGCCAGAGCTTGCGTGGTATTCATCTTCGAGCGGCTCAACAAACGGAAGGCGCGATCCAGCACCTGCAACCGTTCTTTGGAAAACCCTCTCCGTTCGAGTCCGATGGTGTTGACTCCATAACTCTTAGTCTCACGCTCCGTGACGACGCGCGAAAACGGCGGCACGTCCTGCACAATGACCGTGCATGCGCCGACATACGCGTAACGTCCCACGCGACAAAACTGGTGTACGACCGAAAACGAGCCGATGGTAGCGAAATCCTCGACCGCAACATGCCCTGCCAGTGTCGCGCCATTCACAAACAGCGTCTGATTGCCAATCTGGTCGTCGTGCCCCACGTGCGAGTACGCCAGAAAAAAATTCTCGTTGCCGATTCGTGTAATTCCGCCGCCCTTTTGTGTCCCTCGGCTGATGGTGACGTACTCGCGAAAAATATTTCCGTCGCCCACAACCAACTCGGTCCGCTCGCCGCGATAGGTGTAATCCTGGGGGTCACCGCCGACGGCGCAAAACGAATAGAACACATTGTTGCGGCCATACTTCGCGGGCCCGCCTACAAACGCGTGGGGATGAACAACGCAACCCTCGCCGAGTTCCGCTTCGTCACCCACAATCGCATAAGGCCCAACTTTCACTCCCGGGCCCAGCTTCGCGTTCGACCCAACAACCGCCTGCGGATGAATCCCCGGCTTACTCATTTCGCGGGTTCTTCCGCCTTCGCGCCCATTTCGCGGTCCACCATCTTGCACATCAGCGTGGCTTCCGCGGCCAGTTGGCCGTTCACGGTGGCCTTGCCCTCGAGCTTGCAAAAGTCGCCTCGCCACGAAATGACTTTCACCTCCAGCCGCAACTGGTCGCCGGGCACCACTGGCCGCCGAAAGCGCGCGCCGTCCACTGCCACGAAATAAAGCAACTTGTTGTCGCGGTCCGGAATCTCCAGCAAAAGCAGCAACCCGCCCGTCTGCGCCATCGCCTCGATAATCAACACGCCCGGCATGATGGGCTTGCCCGGAAAATGCCCCTGAAAATGCGATTCATTGATGGATACGTTCTTGACGCCCACGATGTACTTCAGCCGCTCCATCTCCAAAATCGCGTCCACCATCAGAAACGGATAGCGGTGCGGCAATATTTTCTGGATTTCCACTACGTCGAGTATCATCCCTGCTCCCCATCGCGCCACAGATCCTCCCTGCGGCGCCCACTCTTTGCTAGCAAACTTTCTATTATATGCGAACCCACGTCAACCGGGATATGCGCTCTTACCCGCGGCTCGGCCCGCCATGGTACGCGTTGAACTCCTCCTCCACCTGTTCTGTATT
>DATEWL010000594.1:0-4136 GCA_035258025.1 Candidatus Acidiferrum sp.
GTGAAGATGCCTTCCCAGTCTTCCAAAGAAGATTCCGCGAGCGTTCCCCAGCGAAAACCACCCACGTTATTCACGAGAATATCGATCCGGCCGTAGCGGTCCGCTACGGTTTCGACCAACTGCTCCGCTTTCGCCGCATCGGTGACGTCTGTTTCGACAGCGACACAATCCGCGCCGCTGGCTTGCAATTGCCGCAACGCCTGCTGCGCAGCCGTCTTGTTCGAACGGTACGAGATCGCGATCCGAGCGCCTTCTTGCGCCAGACGGACGGCGATTCCTCGCCCGATCCCCCGGCTTCCTCCCGTAATCAGCGCCACGCGATTAACAAGCGACATTCTTCTCCTCGTTCACAACTATGGAAAGCCTGTCAGTATAGCCCACTCGCGAAACCCGCACTACCGCAGCCCCTGCGAGCGTTTCCTGCCTGAAGCTATCGAAGCCGCGCAACAATCACCGTCATATCGTCCGCCTGCTCGGGGGTGCCCGCCCACTCTTCCGCGGCCATCATCAGCGACTCGCCAACCACTCCGGGTGTGGAGCTCTGCACTCGGATGGCAGCTTCCTGCAATCGACGGATGCCGAATTCCTCGCCGTACACGTTTTCAGGTTCAACCAATCCGTCGCTGTATTGCACGAGCAGCGCGTTTGGAGGAACTTTTACGGAACCTTCCTCATACACATAATCTTCCACAACGCCAAGAACCATTCCGCCCTTGTCCAGGTGCTTCGAAGTGCCGTTGGAAATCAGGAATCCCGGCAGATGCCCCGCATTCGTGTAGCGCAGTGTGCGCGTCGCGCTGTCGTATACGGCAATAAAAAAAGTCGCAAACCTGTCGTCGGCGGTATTCCGCACCATGTGCATATTCAGCCGCGCGACCAGTTCCCCAGTACTCATCTTTTCGCTGCCTGCCGCCAGAAGTTGGCTGCGAAGCGCCGCCTGTAGGCTGGCCATCAATAGCGCTGCCGAAATTCCCTTCCCCGAAATATCCGCCAGCGCAATGGCCAGATGAGTGGGGCTCAGCTGAATGAAATCATAGTAGTCGCCGCTTACCGTGCGCGCCGCCTTGCAAATCGCTTCGAGCTCGACTCCGCCAACCGAAGGCATCTTCTGCGGAAAGAGCTGGTTCTGCACTTCGCTGGCGATGGAAAGTTCGTTTTCAAGGCGCTGCCGTTTTTTGGATTCTTCCAGCAGCCCGCTGATCGACCCAGTCATGTCATTAAACGATTCGCCCAACACGCCAAGCTGGTCTCGCCGGTCAATTCGCACGCGATGCGTCCAATCGCCGGCTTTTACGTATTGCGTGGCCTGATACAGGTCGCTGACGGCCTTGGTGATCCGCCGCGTCATCACGATTCCCGTGACCAGCGCCGCGATCTCGATCAAGAGAAAAACGATGCTTATGGCGACAAAAAGGATCGAGAAAGAGCCGCCAAGCTCACCGAGTGAGGAAAAAATCCGCGCGTTCAATCGCGATGGCCGCGCATTGAATGTGACCAGCACGGGCCGCCGTGGATCACGCTTTCCGTCAGTCCCGACATAAACTGCATCCAATCTGGAAAACCCAGTAACGGCCGGATCAATCCAATGCATTGCCGGATGGAGGATCCTGTTTAGCGCAGGAATCCGCTTGGTGATCTCGTATTGTGCGTCGCCCGAGCTGTAGAGAATTCCCTGCCGCGTGCCGCTGCCCTCAAATTTTCGCGTGAGATTCAGCTGAATGGCTCCCAGATCAGGCGCAATGGAAGCCAGGAATTCTGGCTCGACGAGTACGCGCAACGCGACTACGCGAGCACCTTTCGGTTCCGGTATCTCTTTCAGACTCATCAAATAAAGCTTGTCACCTTCTTCAACCAAGCCCGCGAACTCCTTCTTTCCCGAGCCGGCGACCTTACCCAACAAAGCTGGATCATCTGAGAAATCGATGCTCAGTCCCGGAAGTTCTTGCTCGTGAACCAGTTTCGACTGTTCGGCGAGCACAAACTCCGATTCCTCTTGAGTCACGCCCTTTGGCAAGGTTCGGTGAGCCACGGCAATGTGGTCGGTAATGTCGGCCATCATGGCGATCCGTCGGTGAATGTCGTCGTAAAGCAGGTAGGCGCCCAGTTGCGAATACAAAATCTGCCCTGCCAGAACCACGAGAGTCAGAATCAGAAGAATCGGCACAACCGCAATGAACAAATACGCAACAATCAGGCGGTTGCGAAGGCTCCATAGCAGCCTCGTCCGCCACCAACCAGCGAAGCGAAACAGCGCATAAACTGTTGCAATAATTGCAAAAAACTTGAGGAAGGTCGCAAAACCGCCGCTGAGATTGAGAATGGTGCAAACCGCGCCGCCAAGGATGAGCCCAATGGCAAAAAGGTCGATCCGCGAGAGGCGGCGCCACACGTTTCGCAGGTTCGCAGGCAGAGATGTCATCGCGCGATAGAGAGAAATACTACTTTACCTGAAGAAGGCTCGCGCGCGCATACCAAACGCGCGGCGGGAACCAGGACTGGAGCCCACAGACTGGGTTCGAGGAAGCTTATTTTAATTCATTGCGGACGCGGCTGTGTTTCACGCTGTACGTAAAATAGATCACCATGCCGATGACGAGCCACACGACCAATCGTATCCAGGTGACAGCCTTTAGGCCGGACATCAGGCCGAGCGACACGATCATGCCCAGAATTGGCACCAATGGAACCAGCGGCGTCTTGAACGGCCGCACGAGCTCTGGCCGCTTGACGCGCAATATCCATACGCCTGCGCAAACGATTACGAAGGCGAGCAGCGTGCCGATGCTGACGAGTTGGCCGAGATCACCGATAGGCACCAGCGCGCCAACAAACGCAACGCAAATCCCAACGATCGCGGTGGACTTCCATGGCGTACGGAAGCGCGGATGAATGTCGCCCGCCCACTTCCAAAGCAAGCCGTCGTTCGCCATCGAGTAGAACACGCGCGACTGCCCAAGCATCATCACCAGCATCACCGTGCTCAACCCCGCTAGCGCTCCGGCGTTGACCACGTAGCTTCCCCAGCGCACACCGGTCTCGCGCATCGCCAGCGAAACGGGAGCGCCAACGTTCAGCCGCGAGTAATGCACTGTAGCCGTCAGCAAGCCCGAAACCAGCAGGTACAAAATCGTACAAACAATCAGCGAGCCAAGGATGCCGATCGGCATGTCCCTCTGCGGATTTTTTGCCTCTTGCGCCGCAGTCGACACTGCATCGAATCCGATATACGCGAAGAAAACTACCCCCGCGCCTCTTAATATGCCCGACCACCCAAACGCTCCGAAGGCCCCTGTGTTGGGCGGAATAAAGACTTTCCAGTTGGCATGCGCAATTCCTGGATTCTTCAGAACAAACGCGCCGGCCACCGCGATAAACACAAAAACCGCGACAAGTTTCACGAAAACCACGCCCGTGTTGAAGTTCGCAGACTCCTTGATTCCGATGATGAGAAGCACGGTAACCGCTAGCATCGCGAGGAAGGCAATCAGGTTAAATTTGGCCGTCACCATCGGCAGTTCCGCCACCTGATCCATGCTCATCGATAGCGTATTGAGCGGCGTCCAGTGTCCTTGGTACAGCACCCACTTTGCTCCCGGCACATCGCAGATTTGCGGCGGAATGCTGATGCCGTAGTCTTGAAGGAAAGCGACAAGCGTACTGCTCCAGCCGCTGGCGACAGTTGCGGCGCCAAAGGCGTACTCCAAAATCAAATCCCAGCCGATGATCCAGGCGACGATTTCACCAAGCGTGGCGTAGCCGTAAGTGTAAGCGGAGCCGGCGATGGGAATCATCGACGCAAATTCGGCGTAACAGAGCCCGGCGAAGACGCAGCCGATTCCCGCGAGGACGTAAGACAGCATGATCGAAGGTCCGGCGTAAAGTGAAGCAGCGGAACCGGTCATTACGAAAATGCCGGCGCCGATGATGGCTCCGATGCCCAGAGTGACGAGGTTGACAGGGCCGAGTGCCCGCTTGAGGCTGTGCTCTCCGGTGTCCCCCGCCTCCTTCATCAGGGTGGTCATCGACTTCGTCGCGAACAAGGGGTTGGCCATCCAACTCCTCCTTTAGCGGGGTCTTTGCCCGATTTTCTCTGCCGCTTACATCCAGCCAAATTGGCTTGGCACATTGTAGGGGCG
>DATEWL010000595.1:0-3918 GCA_035258025.1 Candidatus Acidiferrum sp.
TGGCTGCGCGCCACTTCTAAAATTCCGTCGCGTGCTCATTCCTATTTGTTCAATCCTTCTTACTCAACGGCGTTTAGGATCTTCGCTTAGTCCTTGCCCTCGCCAGCCTTAAGTTGCTTCAGTTCCCTTTCACGATCCAGATAGCTCTCGCCGTTCGTGATCCACGGAGCGGCAGGCTCATCCTTTAAATAGTGGCCAAACCAGGCAAAGATGCGGCGCTGGTAATCGATCTGGTTGGGTTTTTTGCGCAGGCCGTGATCCTCGCCTGCGTATTCCAGGAGCACGACATTCTTCTTTGCGCGCCGCGCGATGTTGTAGAGTTCGACGCCTTGATGGAAAAAGACGGTGCCATCGCTGTCGCCCACTTCGATGAGCAGAGGCGTGGTCATATTTTGCACGCCGAAGACGGCAGAGTTGCGGATGTAGGCCTGCAAATCTTCGTAGAGCGGGACTTCCATGCGCTGCTGGCCCGTTTCGATGTGATCGGTTTCCGCGATGCCGGAGCTCCAGTGGTGATTTCCGTAGTTACTTACGAGATCGGTGATGGGAGCGCCAGCGACCGCCGCGGCGAAGAAATCCGTCGTGTGCGTGGCGAGATAGACGGAGTCAAAGCCGCCCCAAGAATGGCCCATGACGCCGACCTTTTTGGGATCGATCACGTTCATCTGAATGACGCGCTTGACCGCCGACGTGACGCAATCTACGACGGAAATTCCTGGATCGCGGGGACGAAAAACGATATCCGGCTCGAGCATGAAATAGCCGTGGCTGGTAACGGCGCCCACATTGTAGTAATTGCGCTCAGATGGCGCGCTGTATTGATGCAGGCCATCGGACAGCTTTTCGTACATGTAGACGACCATGGGATATTTTTTGGCGGGATCGTAGCCTGCGGGATAGTAGAGAGCGCCCTGCAAGCGTTCACCGTGGCTGTTTTTGTATTCGATCAGCTCTTCGTGGCCCCACGCGAAGTTGCTTTGGAATGGATTCGTTTTGGTGACTTGCTTGGGATCCTTTAGATCAGGCCCACCGACAAAAGCATTGGCGGATTCCGTGAAGGTTTGCACGACGTATTCAAAAACTTCTGCGTCTTTGGCTTTTCCGAGGCGGTCGACGCTTTTGTCTTGCCAGACGAGATGCTCCTCGGTCAACTTGCCGGAGGCGCCCGGATTGAGGCGCGCGTAACCAGATTTTTTTGTCCAGATACCAAACATGCTGAGGTATATAGGCTTATCGGTATCGATGAACTCGTCGCGTGGATTTAGTTTCACGTAGCGATGACGGACCTGGTCTTTGGCGCCATCTGTGAGCTTGGTGGATTGAGAGCCGTCGGGCGAAACCTGCCAGAGATCGAATTTGTCGTAAAGAATGATGCTTGCATCATTCTTCGTCCAACCTGCAAAGCCGAACGCGGGTTTCTGTTTGATAGTGTAATCGGCTTCGAGGTCCGCGAACGCCGTGGGGACAGTTTTCGTGATGTTGACGACGGCGCGCGTGGAAGTGTTCACCGTCCAATAGTTGTTGTCGTGAAAATAAAGAAGGTAATGGCCGGCAGGGCTGGCCTCGAGATAGTAGTCATCGTTGAGGCGGTCCTGAATTTTTGTGCGATTGCCTGTGGCGAGATCGACGAAATAGACATCCGCGGCAGGACGTCCGATGCTGCGTTCCATGGCGTAAGCAGACCAGTTCGCGGCGTAAGCCGTTTGCTGATGGTTGAACGGAACAATCTCTTCCTCTAGATCTTTGCCGAGCGGGACAAACTGGCCATCCTGCAAATGCCAGGCGCATAGAATATTCTTCTCGCGATCCCGCTTGGCACTGAGCTTTTGCTTGGGCATCACTTCAGCGTCGCGAGCGCCCCAGATCGCAACCGTCGCGGGTTCTTCGGCATCTTTGGCTTTGTCCTTGCCCTTATCTTTCGACGCGGAGTCTGTCTTCGTCGAATCGGTTTTTGTCGCGTCTGTTTTTGCAGCGTCTCCGCTCGCATCTTTCTCAGACTTTTTCGGTTCGGCGATTTTTTCTTCCCATTTGGCCATTCCTAGAAAAACCGTGTCGCCATCCTCGGACCATGTTGGTTTGTGAAAGGAAACGGTGCGCGTGCCGGCAGGAAACTTCGCGTCTCCCGTGGGATCGTAGGTGTGGCTGGCTTCGGAAGCGTCGCCCAGATGGGTCCACGCGAGCGCAATTTGTGTCGCGCTTTCGCGTTGGTCATCGGATTTCGAGCGCAAGACGGCGAGATCGGCGCCGTCTTTGCGCCAAGCCAAGCCGCTATAAATAGATGCGGAAGAATCGAGCACACGAACAGACGCGGTTTCGGAATTGAAGAGCTGCACGCCGTTGCCAGTTTTGTCTTCCGAGTTGATGGCCATCGCGAGAAGCGTGCCCCGCTTCGGAAGATCTTGCCAGGCAAATTCAGAAACATTGCCGAAGGAAGTGTCGTGTCCTGTGGAGAGCTGGCGGAGGATCAGCGCAGCGCCGGGGGTGTCCTCAGTCTCTGTGTTTGCGGCGGCATCGGGCGCGTCTTTTTTCTCGGGCGCATAGCGGCGCATGGCGAGGTACGTTCCTGTCGGACTGAACGAGAAGGACTCGATGCCGTCGACGACGATTTGTTCGCCAGTCGAGAGATTGAGAAGGCCGAGCTTTCTTTGCACGGGCTTCTTGTCTTTTTTCATCTTGTCTTCTTGCGCTTCGGAGTAGCCGATGGCGTAGGCCACCCAGTGCGAGTCCGAAGAAAAAATCGGCTGCGTGCCGAATGCGGCGGTCTTGGTGGT
Organism: Candidatus Acidiferrum sp.; assembly: GCA_035258025.1. GTDB lineage: Bacteria > Acidobacteriota > Terriglobia > Acidiferrales > UBA7541 > Acidiferrum. The sequence goes on from DATEWL010000595.1 coordinate 2,772, forward strand.
GCCGTCGGCAATGTTTGTGACGCGCAGTTCGTTCTCGCGATTAGAGCGGTTGATGCCATAGGCAAGCCATTTGCCGTCCGGCGAGAGGCCGCCGAATTCTCGCGGAACGGCGAGTGATTCCCACTGGCCATAGTCGGCCGGCTGCACAGGTGATTTCGTTTGTGCCTGGAGCGAAGTGCAAAAGCCAAATGCCAAAATGAGTGCCGTTAGTGTTCTACGCATCGCGCGCCTTCCTTGCTGGTAAAGGTGACTGGATTGAGCACGCGAATTGTGCCTGCGATGGCGTCGTTGGCGCAAGCGGGGAGGGCCCCCCTCCTGGTTTTTTCATAAATGCGGATTCTAAAGGACTTTAAGTGCTGTGTTTTGAAACTGCGGATTCTGAAAGGCTTATAGGCACATTTTGCTGAAGTGCGGATTTCAAAGGGGCTGGGCTGTTTTCCGCGCCACGTGGAACAGCCGAGCGAGAGTGGAAGTTTAGATTCTAACGCCCCGACCCGGTAGGGGCGGGCGCCAGGCACGGAGTTCACAGAAAGGACGTCGATGGGGAGGAAACGGAGCCAGTTTAAGGATGACTGGGAGTTTGACGGAGTGGATGGCGAGCGAAACATAGGATATGGTAGCAGGAGGAGCGCTCTATTGTCAATTATTTTATTATTATGTTTAGTACTCATTCGAACGCGGTGCGCGGATTCGAATGCGAATGGCGGAGGTTGCGGGATCGCCAGGAGTTGGCCGGGGGTCAATTGGCCTGATACGGCTGTGGAAATATGTGGAAAAGCCCGAGGAACCCGCCTCAAAAGGGCAGACTGGGCATCTCTTAGGCTCTTGGCACATGGAGTCTGAGCGTTACACGCAACCGGCGTTTGACGTTTCGAATCGATACAGCAGAACTCGAAATCTGCGATCTGAATTTAGAAAACTACCATTAGATAGATAGAAGGAGCTGATGCCATGCCTATGAAGAACCCTCCCCACCCGGGGGATTTTATTCGGACGGAGATTATCGAGGCTACGGGCCTGTCCGTGACGGCGGCGGCGGCGTTACAGGTCTCGAGGCCCGCACTTTCTAGTTTGCTTAACGGCAAGGCTGACCTCTCCGGGAATATGGCTTTGCGTATCGAAAAAGCGTTTGGCGTGAAGATGGATA
>DATEWL010000596.1:0-3148 GCA_035258025.1 Candidatus Acidiferrum sp.
CTTCACATTGGAGCCGAGCGGGATTTCGATCACCGCTTGAAAATCGCGCGGAAGTTCGTCTCCCGGTGAGACATCATGCCAGGCATGGAGCATCAGGACACATCCTTCATTTCAAGCATCGTGGATTGGTACTACCTATTATCTCCGGAAAGTGCTTATGGGCCAAAAAGCGAGTGGTCACACCAATGGCGATGACTCAGTTGCTGGAACACCGAGGGTCAACTTGTCTAGAGGGCAGAGAGGCAGAAATGGCTGTCCCACCGTGCTACAAAGTTGGCAGTTCGCGGCGCTTGGTCCAGAAGTAGATGGCGAAGGCGATGGCGACTAGGGGAAGGACACAGCCGAATTCATCGATGAACCACTTCGTCTTCCCGGTGTCGCGCGTTATGGGAGTAAAAATGCCTTGGATATAGAGATTGTGGCTGGCGTGGAGAATCGCGCCGGTCCAGAGGCTGCCGGATTTGAGGCGCATCCAGGCAAAAACAAAACTCATGGAAATAACCAGCACAGTGAAGCATGTGAGGCCATACCACGTGGGAGTGCCGGCGTTGTAGTCGGCGAAAATCAGTATGGGATAGTGCCAGAGCGACCAAACGATGCCGCTGATGAGCGACGTCGCGGTGAAGGAAGTCGTCTTTGAAAGTTCGGGGACCAGGAAGCCTCGCCAGCCGATTTCTTCGCCGAGGGCGCTGGAAACGCTGCGAACCATACCGAACGTGCCGATAAGCGCAATTCCCAGGACAATGGAAATCCACGGAGGTCCGCCCAAGTGCATCGACTTCGTAAGCGAATCGAAATACTCGGGATTGCCGAACGCACCGAAATGAAAAATCCAGATAATGGCGTAGGCGATGGAGGCGTACAGAATTGGAATATACCAGCTGCGGAGCTGATATTTGGTTTCGCCCCATTTCCAGCCTAGCTCCGAGATGCTGCGACCATTCAGGCGCAGCGTCAGCATGCCCGCCAGCGCCGGACACCACATGAGACCAAAGACATACATGCCGCGACCGTATCCGAGACTCCCGGAATGAATAATGAGGAAATAGAAAAACGAACTGAACGCAAACACAATGACGAGATAGGTGAGTACCTGAACGCGAGAACGCGCGGGCTGGGCCATGAACGCCTCCGGTTTGAGGCTGGACCATACAATGGGAGGAGTCGCGATACAAGTGCGGTATGGGGCTAGGCTCTTGCCTTCTCAATCATTTCGTCCCAGATGCCTTTCGATTTCAGTATGAGCTCCACGGCTTCGCGGATGGCTCCTCGCCCGGCAACTGCACGGGTGACGTAATGCGCCGCGAGTTTCACTTCAAGGACGGCGTCGCCGACGGCGACGGCGAGGCCGACGCGGCGCATGACGGGTAGGTCTGGGAGATCATCGCCGACGTATGCAACTGCGGACTCAGGAACACCCGTTTTTTTGAGGATTTCTTCCAGTGCGGGAATTTTCGTCGGCTGCTTTTGGTAGATGAATTCCATTTTCATTTCGTTGGCGCGCCGCACGAGTGCGGGGCTTTCACGGCCGGTGATGACGCCGGTGCGGATGCCGGCCGTGTGCGCCAGTGTTAGACCCTGGCCGTCGTGAGCATCAAAGTTTTTGATTTCGAGGGCTGTGCCATCCGGCTGGGAAAGTAAAATGACGGAACCATCTGTCATTGTGCCGTCTACGTCCATCAGGAGGACTTGGATTTGTTTTGCGCGTTTCGCGAGGCTTGCGGGGATTTTGATCATGCCTTTTGCCAAGGTTTGCTCCTGGTAGAAAGATCGCAAATAAATCGCGGACTTAAAGGTCCGCACCTACATAAGCTCTAGTGTCCAGAGGTCGTGGAGATGAACGACGCCGAGGACTTTCTTTGACTCGTCGATGACGACGACCGAAGTGATTTTACGTTTCTCCATTTGATTCAGCGCTTCGCTTGCAAGGACGTGCGGGCCGATTGTTTGCGGGTTGCGGGTCATCGCCGCTCCTGCCGACATTTCGAGCGTTGCGCCACGATGTTTTTCCATCAAGCGGCGCAGGTCGCCGTCCGTGACGATGCCTGCCAGGCGGCCGTTGGGTTCGAGGACCGTGGTCATGCCGAGACCTTTGCTGCTCATTTCGTGGATAACGTCATGCATCGGAGTGTCCAGCGCAACGCGAGGCAGTGCGTTGCCTGCATGCATGGTGTGTTCGACGCGCAGAAGTTTTGTGCCGAGGCGTCCGGCGGGGTGGAGATCGGCGAAATCCTGCGGCTGGAAGCCGCGTCGTTCGAGTAACGACACGGCCAACGCGTCGCCGACAGCCATAGCGACCGTGGTGCTTGCGGTTGGAGCGAGGTTTAGCGAGCAGGCTTCTTCGCGGACGCTGACGTCAAGGGTGATGTCGCTCGCTTTGGCAAGAGTGGATTGAATTTTGCCGGTTAGCGTAACGATCGGGGCTTCCAGTCGTTTTAAGGATTCCAGGAGGTGGATGATTTCTTCGGTTTCGCCGCCGTAGGAAACGGCCAGCACGGAGTCGCCACGAGCCAGCATGCCCAGATCTCCGTGGAGGGCGTCCGCGGGGTGAAGAAAGAAGGATGGTGTGCCCGTGCTGGAAAGTGTGGCGGAAATCTTTCGTCCGACTAGGCCAGATTTGCCCATCCCTGTGACGACTACGCGACCTTTGCAGGTGAAGAGGATGTCGACGGCTTTCTCGAAGGAAGCATCGAGGCGCGCGAAGACGTCTTGGATAGCTTGAGCTTCGATTTTCAGGACGCGGCGGGCGGTGTCAAGACTCAACGAGCACCCCCCCCTGTTTTTGTAAGCGTTGCGTTTAAAGGGGTTAAGCTCACTGTGGGGGTGGGCCCGCGATTCGGGCGGGAGGCGTTTGTTGCGCGCGGCTGGATTGGAAGACTGAGCGAAAAGGGCGCAATGAATTGCGCCCCTATAACGGATGTCGAGGCGCGGCGTGCGTTGAAGAGGCCCCCTGGCTTTTTTGTAAGCGTTGCGTCTAAAGGGGTTAAGTTCACTGTGGGGGTGGTCGCAGAGCGGAAGACGGGCACGGCATGCCGTGCCCCTACGAACAAAGGCGGGGCTGCGCGGAGCTGAGGTCATTGGACGCTCCAGCGGCGGACTACCGTGGAGAGTTCTTTCAGGCGCTTGAGTAGGGCCGGGAGTTGCGAGA
>DATEWL010000597.1:0-3642 GCA_035258025.1 Candidatus Acidiferrum sp.
ATCGAATATCTCCTCTCTCGCTCGGCGAGCTGAATTGCAGCGTCGTGATGGACTTCATCAACCGGCCCGAAAAAACGCAACTCCTAAAGCTCGCCGCCCGCAAAGGAATCACCACGGTTTCCGGTGTCGAAATGTTTATTCCGCAGGGCGTCGCCCAATGGGAAATCTGGACCGGCCAACACGCGCCGGAATCCGCCATGCGCAAGGCCGTCCTGCGCGCGTTGCGCTCTGAAGAAAAGTCCCGGCAGCACAGTTAATCCAGAAATGCGATAATGCCGACCTCGGAAAAACAAACTGTGGCCGTGAACTAACACATGATCCAGCCCGACTTCCGCGAATTCCAGCGCCTTGCCAAACAGGGAAACCTCATCCCTGTCTATGACGTGTTTCCCGCCGATTTGCTCACGCCTGTTAGCGCCTACCTGCGCCTGGCACAGGGCGCGCGATATTCTTTCTTGCTCGAGAGCGTCGAAGGCGGCGAAAAAATCGCCCGGTACACATTTGCAGGCGCGAATCCCGAAGAAGTTTTTCGCTATGCGGGCGGGGCCTGCGTTCTAGAGAGCCACAACCGTATCGTTTGGGAAGAGCGCGATCCAGTTACGTTTCTCCGCGCCCGCATGGAGCGCTTCCGGCCCGTGCGATTGCCGGGTCTGCCTCCGCTGGTAGCTGGCGCCATCGGCTATTTTTCTTACGATATGGTGCGCCTCATCGAGCGCATCCCCAAGCGCCTACGCGACGACATCGGCCTTTACGACGCGATGTTGATGTTCTATCACGGTATTATTGCGTTCGATCACGTGCAGCATCGCCTCTGGATCGTCCGCAATGTTTACACGGATGGCGAGGGCAGTCTCCGCACGAAATACAACGCCGCGGTTCGCGAAATTCGCAAAACGCGCCAGTTGCTTGAACAAACTTCTCCCGCCGAGCAACCGAAGAAGAAAGCCAAGAGGGGCCGCGCGCCGCTGCGCGTTACTTCCAATTTCCGCCGGGCGGAATATCTCGAAGCTGTTCGCAAAGCGAAGAACTACATACGCGCCGGCGATATTTTTCAGGTAGTGATTAGCCAGCGATTCTCGGCCAAAACTCATGCTGCGCCGTTCGACGTCTATCGCGAATTGCGTGCGCTCAACCCATCGCCATATCTTTTTTATTTGCAGATGAATGACATCGCGGTCGTTGGCAGTTCGCCGGAGATGCTAGTCAAAGTGCAGGGCCGCGATGTTTTCTACCGGCCGATTGCCGGAACGCGCTGGCGCGGGAAGGACGAGGCCGAAGACCAGCGCCTTGAACGCGAGATGCTCGGCAGTGAAAAAGAGCGCGCCGAGCACATCATGCTCGTCGATCTTGGGCGCAACGATCTAGGTCGCGTCTGCGAGTATGGCACGGTGAAACCCGAAAAGCTGATGACCGTCGAGCGCTACTCGCACGTCATGCATCTTGTGTCGAGCCTGCGCGGGCGTCTTCGCGAAGATGTAGATTGCTTCGACGCGCTGATGGCTTGCTTTCCTGCGGGAACCGTCTCCGGCGCTCCGAAGGTGCGCGCGATGGAGATCATCGAGGAATTGGAACGCACGCGACGCGGCATTTATGCCGGCGGCGTTCTATACTTGGATTTCGCGGGCAATCTCGACTCATGCATCGCTCTGCGTACCATGGTCATCAAAAATGGTGTGGCTCACGTGCAAGCCGGCGGTGGAATCGTCGCCGATTCCACACCCGAGGGTGAATACGAGGAGTCCGTAAACAAGTCGAAGGCTTTGCTTGCTGCGCTAGAAGCCGCGCATCGAAAAGGGAAGTGAGCGAAGTTTGGAAAGTGTGGGGCGAAGGCACCCAACAAGATTAAGATGATTCTGCTGCTCGACAATTACGACTCTTTCACCTATAACCTCGCCCAGTACCTCGGTGAGCTGGGCTGTCAGGTCGAAGTGCACCGCAACGACAAAATCTCTGTCGAAGAGATCGCCAAGCGGAAGCCGGAGAGAATTGTCATTTCACCTGGCCCATGCACACCGCAGGAGGCGGGTATCTCCGTGGAGTTGGTCGAACGGCTAGCCGGAAAGTTTCCCATCTTGGGTGTTTGCCTCGGCCATCAAGCGATCGGCGCGGCGTTCGGCGGCAAAATCGTTCGCGCTCCAAAGCTTTTTCACGGCAAGACCAGCGAAATCCATCACGACGGCAAAAACATTTTCCACAAACTTCCGGAGCCCTTCACAGCCACGCGCTACCACTCGCTCATCGTCGAGCGCAAATCCCTCCCCCGCGAGCTGACCATCACCGCCGAAACCAGCGACGGCATCATCATGGGCTTCCGCCACCGCCGCCACAAAATCGAAGGCGTCCAGTTCCACCCCGAATCTGTCCTTACCACTTCCGGCAAGCAGCTCCTCCAGAACTTCCTCAGCCTCTGAGTCTACGTGTCCCCTGTGTTCTCCGAGTTCTCCGTGTAAAGTTTTTTCCTTACCAATTCAAATCCGCCAAAATCGCCGCGTAAATCTCCATTCCCCGCCACAGATGTCCCAACCGCAGATTCTCATCCGAACTATGCTGATGATTGTCGTAATTCACGATGGGCACGCCAATCCACGGCAGCCCCAAGTCTTCAAAAATATACATAGGCACGCTTCCTCCCAATGTAGGGGCGATGACGGTATCGCCCGAAGTCGCGTCTTGTATCACTTTCACCAATGCCTTCGACACCGGCAAATCCATCGCTGTTCGCGAAGCGCGATAGCCGCCCTGGTCGACGACTTTCGCGATCAAAGTATGGGTGCGGCGCTCTTCCATCGTCGGCTCCCGGTCAATCACGAAATATCCCTGCTTTTTGATGAACGCCACGATCTGCTCGAATTTGTTCTTCGGATCCTCGCCTTTCACGAGCCTCGCGTCGATCGAAGCTTCCGCTTTGTCCGGCACGACGTTTTGCGCATGTTCCCCGACGTAAGCGCTTTGCAACCCGCGAATATTGAGTGACGGCTCCTGCAACAATTCCACCAGTTTTTTTCCTGCGCCTTCGGGTTTTGCGATCCCCAACTCTCGTTCGAGATCGGCGTCATTCACAGGCATCTCCCCGAGCGCTTTCTTTTCAAGATCGCTGAGGGGCGTCACGTCATCGTAATAGCCATCGATCAACACACGGCCGTCGGCATCTTTCATTGCTGCCAGCAGCCGCGAGAGTTCCATCGCCGGATTCGGGGCCCAATTTCCATAGTGGCCGCTGTGCAGCGCCCGCACCGGCCCGTATACCGTAATGTCCAGCCCGATGTCGCCGCGGTTCCCGAAAAAAACGAGTTGCCGCCCCGATTGATGCACCGGGCCATCTGCCGTAATCAGAAGGTCGGCTCCGAACAGGTTTTTGTTCAACTCCAAAGTGTGCGCGAGGTTTGTCGATCCCGCTTCTTCCTCGCCCTCAAAAATAACTTTTAGGCTCACCTTCAGAGGAATCTGCTTGGCGCGCAGCGCATCGAGCCCTGCAAGCAGCGCCACAATAGGCGACTTATCATCGGAAGACGATCGCGCATAAATCCGCCAGTCGTCTTTGTAAACCGCCGGTTGCTTCGCGCTATTCTCCGGAAACGGAATGCGTTTTCCGCCGGCTTCCAGCGCATTGCTTCGCAGGGCTGGTTCGAATGGCGTGCCGTC
>DATEWL010000598.1:0-5762 GCA_035258025.1 Candidatus Acidiferrum sp.
CACCGCGTTGCAACAACGCCGATGACCGACGAAGATGCCGAGCGCGTGCTCGCTTTGCCTGCTCAAGCTCAGGCGGAAGAGCTGCTCGAACGCGCGATCGGACACGATCAGCGTGCGCGTGAATTGTTCGAACAGCAAGTCGAAAGCTGGATCGGCCACATCCGTCTGACTGACAACATGAAGCAGCTGGAGCGCCGCTCGGAGTTTTCGAGCGATTTGCGCGTGCGCTACGCTAACGCGGAGATTAATCTGACTTTGGATGGCTGGCAGAAGAATGAGCAAGCTGCGGAGATGCTGATCGATCGCGCGCACGCGGATCTGCACTACCGGCCCGCGGCCGTTTATTTTCTTGGCATGCTTGCCGGGCGCGGTGTGGCCTACGAACGCATTCATCCGGTTCTGCTTGAGTATGCGAAGCACGATGCGGACCCATACGTGCGGCAGTGGGCCGTCGAGGGCATGCGGTATCTTGGCAAAGACGAAGCGCTCGATGAGCTCTTCGAATCCTTCACGCAGGATCCTTCCGACAGCGTTCGCAATCGGGCGGGCTGCAATCTTTCCGATTGCGGAAATTTCAAGCGCGCGCAACGCATGCGCATGGTGCCGAAATTTATTGATCTTGTTGCTGACTCAAATACCAACGCGCAGATGCGCGGCTGGTCTTATATGGCGCTGCACGAAATTACGGACGCGAATGTACCCGCCGACCCTCAGGCCTGGAAGAATTGGTACCGCGACCACGGTGCAAAAAAAGTGGCCGAATTTGAGAGGCTCGAGTGGTGGCAAGTCCGCGGCGACGAGTAAAAAGTGGCGGTGCCCCGGCGTGGCGAGTTGAAGACTTTATTTCTTGGGCGCGAGAATGCGCTCGATCTGCAAAATGTGATTGATGTCGTGCCCCGCAATCATGCGCGCGATTTTTTCCAGGCTTTCTTCACCGCGCTCCGCGTGCATTCCAAAGTATTTCCACTGTTCAGGAGAGAGTGATTTATAGAACGCGAGATTTGCCTCGCGTACGGCGCGAAATTGCTCGAGGCTTTTACGCGAATCTCGCTTCGCATAGAGACCAGCGGCTGCCCACGCATCCTGATCATAGGCCTGAATGTGTGTTCCCGGCGCGCCGAGGATCGAGCGGATGCGCCATCCGATGACAATCTCGGTATCGGCCATGTGCGCGATGATTTCGCTGACGGACCATTTATCCGGCGCGGGGCGTTTGCGCAGCTTGTAAGCGGGTGCGCGTTTCACGAGGCGGTCCAACTCTTTCGCCGCCACCGACTGCGCCTTGAGCGGGTCTTTTCCTTCCACGTGCCCCAAAATCCTCTGTGAATACTGTTGCGCCGTTTCGTTCATGTCCTGCAATTCCCTTCGCTAAGACGGAACTAAATTCAAAAAGTCGCGAACGCTACGGCTCCGGTCAAAAGATGGTGAACAGTCTCTTCCAGCGCACCGTGCCTGGATGAACCACGGCATTGGCATAGGCAAAGAAGCGCTCGCGGAGTTGGCCGGATCCCCAGGCGTCGGGCGAGGCGTCCAGCGACATATAAATCATCACTGGCGTGCCAATAATATGGTTGCGGGGAACGCAGCCGGTGAATCGGCTGTCGTAGGAATTTCCGCGGTTATCGCCCATGACGAAGTAACAGTTGTCCGGGATCTTGTAGGGTGTGTGCATGCCGTAGGTTTCGCTCGGGCCGGTCGTATAATTTTCGGCGAGCTTTTGACCGTTGATCCAGACGGAGCCGTCGTGGATGTCCAAGGTTTCTCCTGGGAGGCCGATAACGCGTTTGATGATGTCCGACGTTTCTTGCGGGACGATCGGAGTGAAAATCACCATTTGCTGGCGCTTGGGATTCCTCCATAGGGGCACATGCCAACTCGTGAAGGGCACGCCAGCGTCGTAGCCGAGGCGGCTCATGATGAGGTGGTCCCCGACGAGAAGGGTGTTTTCCATCGAGCCGGAGGGAATCACGCGGGCCTGGCCAAGCGTTCCGTTGATCAACAGGAAAATGAGGATGACCCACATCCACGCGATGATTTCGCGCTGGATGCGTTTCCGGTGCGAAAGTGTTTCGACAGGCTTTTCGACTTGTGGTTGCACGGTTTTCATTCTTCACCTACACGTTCATTGTACCTTGTACATCCCACTTGTACATTTAATCGGCACACTCCAGCTGTCATGAGCTAAGACGCGTCGGCTGTTACGACGTGAGCGGCAGACTCGCGCTTGGCAATGTCCGCAATGATGGTTCGCGAGCCCATGTAGAGGACGAACGCGAGCGCCGTGCACAGAATGGGAATGATAAGCATGGCTTGCTGAAGGCCGATGGCGCGGAACGTTTCTGTGACTGAGGGCGATCCCGCGAGTGCGGCGGCTCGGTGCGCGAGGACGTCGCTTAATTTGCCGGTGAGGAGCGGGCCGAAAGATGCTCCGCACATGTACATGGCCATGAAATAGATGGCCATTGCCGAGCCACGCTGGTTCGGCGCGACAATGTCCTGGATGGCGGAGTAGACCAGGCCGTAGTACGTCGTGAGAGAAGCGTACGTTACAGCGAGGAAGGCCATCGCCAGGTACAAAGAGCCAGTGGGTTGAAGGATTCCCACGCACGCGAACGGAATTGCTACCAGAGCCAGTAAGGCGGCGCACAGCAGGCGGCCGTCTTTGCGGCGATGCACGATGGAATCGCCGAGATAGCCAGCGGTGGCCCCGCCGCTCACGCCTCCGGCGAGATAGACGACGCCTGTGGCGATGCCCGAATTCGCCAGTGAGAGTCCGTGGACGCGGCTGAGGAATGCTGGCAAGAAAGTTCCGATGGCGTACAAATTGAAATTGAGGAGCGCGCCAGACGCGATGATCCACCAGAGCGTGGGAATGCGCAGGACGTTCCACATGGACACTGGCACGAGGGGTGCGGGGTGTATTTCGCTGGCACCGCGTTTCGGTTCGTGGAGCATCAGCAAAGCGGGAACGAGGAGCAATGCAGGCAAGGCGGCAAAGATCATGGCGGCGCGCCAGCCGTAGGCTTGGGCAATCGGGCCGCTGAAGAAAAAGCCAAGTGCGCCGCCAACCGGGACGCCGAGCATAAAGAGGGCGAGGACGCGAGAGCGTTTATGAGGGGGAAAAAGATCGCCGAGCCAACTGGTGGCTGTGGGGGCGCAAGCGGCTTCGCCGACTCCGACGCCTACGCGCGAGAAGAGCAGGAAAGTGTAGGTGGTGGCGAGGCCGGCGGAGGCTGTGAGCGCGGTCCAGATGACGACGCCCCAGGCGAGGAGTTTTTTGCGGCTGGCGGAATCGGCAATGCGGCCCAGGGGTACGCCGACAATTGCGTAAATCCAGATGAAAGCGCTGCCAAGGAGGCCGATCTGGGTATCGTTGAGATGGAATTCCTTGCGCATGGGCTCGACGAGTGCGCCGGGGACATGGCGATCGTAGAAATTGAGTATATTGATGGCGAAAAGAACCACGACCGAGAACCAAAGAGTGTTGTTCTGAGTTTTCTGAGACAAGGCTGGAGCATGCTAGCACATTGGATAGTGGGAAGAGGAAGTAGCAAGTGGCAGGTTGATGAGCAACAGGCTGAACAGCGAAAAAGCAAAAGACCTAGCCTCAAAACCGAGGCTGGCGCGCCCTGCGGAATGAAGGCGTTTTATGCGGTTGCTGGCTTGGAAGACTGGCGCGCGGTCTTGGATTGCCAGGCTTTGCGCAGCTCTTCGCGTTGCTTGAGCACGAAGGCTTTGGCTTCGTCGAAGCTGGGGTAGACCTTGGTGCCTTTGATGGTGTTGCAGGGAGTGCAGCAGGCGACCAGGTTGCTAGGATCTTTCTTTCCCTTGCGAGCGCGAGGGTGGACGAAATCGACGCGCATCACCAGCGCGTTTTCGAAACTGGCGCGGCCGTCCAAGCCACAGTATTTGCAGCAGTAATCATCGCGTTCCAGAATCTTCAGGCCTTCTTGCATGGAGACAGGTGATTCCACCAAGGAGAGAGTTGCGAGGCTTAATGGCATGGATACCTCCAGTGCGGAAATTATTGGAGCAGGGGGAGCTTGCGACTTCCGCTTGCTTACGCGAAGAACATAGGGCAGCTAGTCGTTGGTGTCAAGCATGGCAGGTACGCGGAGCGGGGGTTCACACGCCGGCGTGGCCGTGGCGGGTCGGATCTTTCCGTAATCATTTCGAATTATTGCCGGGATATTGAAAGGCGGCGTCCGAACTAAGCGTAGTAGTAGGTATGAAGCCTGGAATTGGGAGGCAGAGGGCGGTTTGGTACGGCGTCATTTTTCTGGCGGCGATCGGAGTCACGGTCGCGGTGCGGAGAATGGTGCATGTGGTACCGATCGTTTTGCATGGCTACCGTCCGCCCCCTGCACCATCTAATCCGCGGCTGGCGCAGTTCGCGGCCCTAGATGATTTGTTTGCCCGATACCCGATCCTTACGCTTGTTCATATTGTCCCAGGCCTGCTTTTCATGATTTTGGGGCCGCTGCAGTTCAATCCAACGATTCGCGCTCGGCACCTTCGGTGGCATCGCTTGAGCGGACGTGTGTTTGTTTTTTGCGGGTTGGTGGTCGGAATTTCAGCGCTGGCGATGAGTTTTGGGATGCCGGCGATCGGAGGAGTGAATCAAGCGGCGGCAACGACACTTTTTGGGACGCTTTTCTTGTTCGCGTTATGCAGAGCGTTTTGGCATATCCGGCAGGGTGAAGTGGCGCTGCATCGCGAGTGGATGATTCGGGCTTTTGCGATTGGGCTCGCCGTGGCTACGATTCGGCCGATCATTGGAATGTTTTTTGCAACCAGTCCGTTCACAGGTTTAACGCCCCGAGAATTTTTCGGAATCGCTTTCTGGATTGGATTTGTGGTGCATTTGATCGCGGCAGAGACTTGGATACATGCGACGGCAGCACCGCCGATCCCAGTTAGGTTTCAGGAATAGCCCAGGGATTTTCTTTCTACCCGACGCGTAAATGGCGGCTCACAGGGTACCAGCAATACACATTGAGATTCGCGATGCGGTTCTTCAGGCTAGAATCCAAAAATCAATGCAAACGATCGAATACGGGAGGGACGAGTCCACGTGGGGCGACATTTTCAGGTTGACGATGGAGGACGCCTGGCTGCCGGGTACAAGGGCAAGGCGGGCGATTGTGTCGTTCGCGCGATTGCGATCGCGACGGAGAAGCCGTACCAGCAAATCTACGATCTGGTGAACAGCGCGGCGGTGTACGAACGAACGGGGAAACGGAAACGTGGAAAGAGCGACGCGCGAACGGGCGTTTATAAAACGTCGATCAAGCGAGTGATGAAGGCGCTGGGTTGGGTATGGACGCCGACGATGCAGATCGGTTCGGGCTGTACGGTGCATTTGCGCGCCGATGAGTTGCCCACGGGGCGATTGGTCGTAAGCGTGTCAAAACATCTGACGGCGGTGATCGACGGCGTGATTCACGATACGCACGACTGCTCGCGGCGCGGCACTAGATGTGTTTACGGATATTGGCAGCCGCCTGACGGGAGGCGCGTGCGATCACTTGCGCCGAAAGGCCCACCTTCAAGAAACGGGAGTGGGGCACCCCACCGTCCGAAGTCATTTCTCGAATGGCTCTTCGGTTGAGTTGAAAACGCGAGGATGATTCGCGAAGGATTCAGGCTGTGGCGTTGATTGAGTGGTACGGGGTTAGCAAACACAGGTAGACACATATAGAGGGCGAGTGTTGTCCTATGTACGTGTGGGAGTGCTTGCGGGGGCGTGGCGGGAATGGCTC
>DATEWL010000599.1:0-3035 GCA_035258025.1 Candidatus Acidiferrum sp.
GTGGACGCTCTCATGAAGCTCGATCTTCCGCCGGGCGTGGACGTGGAAATCAAGGCATTCGGTCACGCCGCAAAATAAGTGCAGTTCGTTGTGGGCCGGCCTTTAGCCCGGCAACTTGAGCACGGCGCAGCCAATACCGGCAACCAGGCAAGCTGCAAAAGAGAGACGAGGCCATGGCGGTCAACGGGATTATCGGAATCAAGCTGGGCATGACGCAGATCTTCCAGACGGACGGAACGTTGGTCGGATGCACTGTGTTGCAAGCCGGGCCATGCGTCGTAGTGCAACGCCGGACAAAACAAAACGATGGCTACGAAGCCGCGCAACTCGGGCTCGTGGAATTCGTCAAGCCGCAGCGCGTGAACAAAGCCATGACCGGGCATTTCAAGAAGGCCGGTGTGGCGCCGATGAAAGTACTTCAGGAAGTACGCATCGAAGAGTCGCAAGACGAAACGAAAGTCGGCGACCGCGTGCTGGTGGAGAATTTCAAGGCCGGCGAGCTGGTCGATGTGAGCGGCGTCAGCAAAGGCAAAGGCTTTGCCGGCGGTGTGAAGCGCTGGCATTACGCCGGCGGCGATGCGACGCACGGTTCGATGTTTCACCGCGCGCCGGGCGGCATCGGCGGCAGTTCGTTCCCGTCGCGTGTGTGGAAGAACCAGCACTTTCCAGGTCACATGGGGAACGCGCAAGTGACGGCGAAGAATTTGAAAGTCGTGAAAGTGGACACGGACGAGAACCTGCTGCTCGTAAAGGGATCCGTGCCGGGGCCCAGCGGAACGTACATTTTTATCAGCAAGACGCGCAAAAAGAAGTAAGCGCAGCGAGAATTTGCTTAGTTGGAAGAAGGAAACGAAATTATGCCGGTCGTGGACGTAGTCAATTTGAGTGGCAAGAAAGTGGGCGAAGTGGAGCTCGCCGACGCGATTTTTGGCGCGAAGGTGAATCCGCACCTGCTGCACGAAGCGACGCGCTGGTATCAACGCGAGATTCGCTCGGGCACCCACAAGACCAAGGACAAGAGCGAAGTGAGCGGTGCCGGGCGCAAGTTGTGGCGGCAAAAGGGCACGGGTCGCGCGCGTGTCGGCTCGATTCGTTCGCCTTTGTGGCGCCATGGCGGAACGGTTCACGGACCGAAGCCGCGCGATTACAGCTACGCGTTGCCGAAGAAAATGTTGCTTGGCGCGTTGCGCTCGGCGCTATCCGCGAAACTATCGGAACAGAGGTTGACCGTCGTGGATGCGCTGGATCTCGAGACACACAAGACCAAGGGATTGCGCGAGACGCTCGGGAAGCTGAACGGCAGCAAGTCGGCTTTGCTCGTCTCGCATGGCGAAAACCGCAACTTGGAACTCGCTAGCCGCAATCTCGAAGGCGTGAAGGTTGCCGCGCCCCACGTTCTGCATGTTTATGACGTGCTGAAGCATGACCTGGTCATTCTCTCGAAAGATTCTGTTGTGCGGCTGAGCCACACGCTCGATCCGGAGAAGCGGCCAGTCGTTGTTCCTGATGTAGAGACGATCGCGCCGGCAGCCGCTCCGGTGAAGAAAACAGCAGCGCCAAAAGCAAAAGCAGCCGCGGCGAAAAAAGCAAAGCCTGCAGCGAAGAAAGCTGCAAAACCGGCCAAGAAAAAGGGGAAGGAATAAATTATGTCTGCCCCGCACTATCAAATCATTCGCAGGCCGATCATCACCGAAAAAGGCCTGGGCGTGAAAGAAACGCAGCACACGGTGGTGTTTGAGGTTTCCGCAAGCGCCACGAAGACGCAGATCAAAGAAGCGGTTCAGCAGATTTTTAAAGTGAAGGTGGACGCGGTGCGCACGGCGAATTATGTCGGCAAAATGCGCCGCCGCGGACAGAACGAAGGCTACCGGCGCGATTGGAAGAAAGCGTACGTGAAGCTCGCGAAAGACGAAAAGATGATCGAGTACGCGGAGAACCTGTAGCACTTGCAGCAACTTGGGGCCACGGCGAGCGAAACGAGATTAAGTAAGAGGTAAGAGGCAGCGATGGGACTGAAGAGCTTTAATCCATATACGGCTTCGCGGCGGTTTATCACCGTCGTGGACAAGAGCCACATCACCAAGCAAGAGCCGGAAAAGGCTTTGCTCGAGCCGAAGAAGCGCTCGGGCGGGCGAAACAACCACGGCGAAATCGTCGTCTGGCATCGCGGCGGGGGGCACAAAAAGCAGTACCGCAAAGTGGATTTTCGCCGTGACAAAGTGGGAATTCCGGCGAAAGTGGCGGCCATCGAGTACGACCCGAACCGCAGCGCGAACCTTGCGCTCCTGCACTACGCCGATGGCGACAAGCGCTACATCTTGCACCCGGTGGGGCTCGAAGTCGGCGCGACGGTTTCAACCGGCGAAGGCGCGGACATTCTTCCGGGCAATGCGCTGCAGATCAAGCACATTCCTCCCGGTACGATGGTGCACAACCTGGAGTTGAATCCCGGCCGCGGCGGACAAGTGGTTCGCTCGGCAGGCGGCTCGGCGCAGCTTTTGAGCAAGGAAGGCGACATTGCTCTTGTAAAGCTGCCTTCCGGCGAGGTTCGCAAGTTTTCGTTGGATTGCATGGCGACGGTTGGCCAGGTCGGCAACCTCGACCATGAAAACGAAACCTTCGGCAAAGCGGGCCGCACGCGCTGGCGCGGCATCAAGCCAACGGTTCGCGGTGTGGCCATGAATCCTGTGGATCACCCGCACGGCGGCGGTGAAGGCAAGGTGAAGGGCAATCATCCGCAAACGCCGTGGGCTTTCCCCACACTGGGCAAGAAGACGCGCAACAACAAGCGTACGGACAGGCACATTGTGGAGAGAAGGAAGTAACGGACGGATTCGAACAAGCGTGACGCAGCAAACGCTGGAAGCTGGGCGGTGATGGCAGAGCGGCCCGGCGAGAGCAAACGCGATGAGAGCAACACGGACGACACGAACAGCAGGACGACGGGGATCGATACGGCGAGCGGCGGCAAAGCGCTCGGCGCGGCCCGCAAAGAGAGTCGTGAAGCGCGCAGCGGGGAAGAGCACGAAGCCGGT
>DATEWL010000600.1:0-2520 GCA_035258025.1 Candidatus Acidiferrum sp.
CGTCTGCGCCATCGCGATTCTCCTTTTGACGTTCAACAGGAGACTACGCTCGCTCCTGTTGATTGTCAACAGGTCGTCCTTCTGTATAGACGAAGCAGTGGTTGTTTCGTGAATCCTGAATGTTTTGGCAAGCGCAGAGGCCATACCTTAAGCGCGCCAAATGCCCAGCCGACGAAACTTCCTTACAAGACTCGTTGACCTCAGCACATCGGGGGACCTACGATGACCGGGCAAATTTAGCTGCGAAAACGCTTTAGGGAGAATTCCATGCATTCATGCAAGCAGTCCGCGCGGCGTCGCGCCAGCTTTTGCCTCTTGAGTTTGGCGGCGCTCCTTGCGCTGGCTCCGTCTAGCAGAGCGCAAGGATTGGTAAGCAGCGATCTTTCCCGCTTTCGATCTGTCGGCGACGCAGTTTTATCCCCGGACGGTCATCGCATCGCCTACCCGGTGATTCTGTACGACCGCCCGGGGCGGCCTGCTCCGCAACTTTGGATTATGGATCTCGCCACGCAAAAATCCATTCGCATCGGAAGCGAGAAGGATGTGACAGCCAATGCCCGCTGGTCGCCCGATGGAAAGTGGCTGGCGTTTCAGGGAAGAGTGGGAGAGAAACACGGATTGCTTCTGGCTAGCCTGGACGGCTCAGAGATTACAACGCTCGTCGAGAAGATGAACGGCACGAACAGTCCCTTGCCGGGTGAAGGAGAAGACATTACGTGGTCGCCCGATGGCAAACAGATTGCGTTCATTTCTTCGACCCCGGACGAGAGGGCTGCGGAGGCCAGCGGCGATCCTATGGTCATTACGCGCTACTTGTACAAGCCCGACGCCGGCGAAGGGATGACTCGCTTCAACGACAATCAGCGGCTGCACATTTTTGCCGTGGACGTGGCTACCAAACAGGTGCGGCAGCTTACACAGGGAATCTTTGACGAGCACTCGATTGACTGGTCGCCCGACGGGAAGGAGATTCTCTTTGCGTCGAACCATGAGCCAAATCAGGATGAGTTTTTTAACTATGACATTTTCGCACTAAATGTCGCGGACGGCAGCATCCGCCGCCTTACCGCTACGGAATACAACGAGTACGAACCGCTGTGGTCGCCAGACGGCAAGCACATCGTCTATCGCGGCACAAAGCGCGGCTTGACCGATCGCGAGACGACCATGGAAGACACGCATGTCTGGATGATGAACCCCGACGGCAGCGATCGCCGCGAAATCGGAGCGGTGATTGACAATCGCCAGGGTGCACCGAAGTGGGCGCCCGATGGCACCGCGGTGTACTTCACGGTTCAGGAGCGTGGCAGCAATCATCTGGTGCGACTGCCGATTTTGGGTGGCACGCCGGAATACATCGTGAAAGATACTGGCAATGTTGGCGGCTTTTCGGTTGGCAAGGACGGAACGCTGGCTTACACATTTACTACGCCGCGCGATATGGCCCAGCTTTACGTCAAGACCGGTGGCGGCACGGTGCGCAGGCTCACAGACTTAAACACAGAACTTTTCTCCGGAAAACAAATTGGCGAAGTCGAGTCTTTCACTTTCGTCAGCAACGACAACAAATTTGAAGTCGAAGCATTTCTTACCAAGCCTGTTGGGATGACCGCGACCTCGAAGCATCCTCTTATCGTCAATATCCATGGCGGCCCGCACGGGCAGAATGGTCCCGGCTTCAACTTCAGGAATCAGGTGTATGCCGCGAAAGGTTGGGCGACGCTCAACGTGAATTTTCGCGGCTCGACCGGCTATGGGCAGAAATTCGCCGATGCCGTTTTCGCCGATCAAAACGGTAACGAGGGCCAGGATGTTCTCTACGGCGTGAGCGCGGCGGTGCGCCGCTATTTGTGGATCGACCGCGAGCGCATGGGCATCGAAGGCGTGAGCTACGGCGGCCAGCTCACGGATTGGCTCATCACGCAGACCAACGAATTCAAAGCCGCGATTCCAACCGCAGGCATCGCCAACCTGGTCAGCTATAACTACATGACCTACTATAATCAATATGAAGAGATGGAGTTCGGCCAATTTTTGCATCAAGGCAACTTGATGGACGTGGCGTGGGAACGTTCGGCGCTGAAACACGTGGCCGGAGCGCATACGCCCACTATGTTGATTCACGGCGAAAACGACAACGATGTGCCTATCGCAGAGGCCGAGCAGTTTTTCATCGCGTTGAAGGATGTGGGAACCGAAGCGATCTTCGTGCGCTACCCGCGCGAAGGCCACGGCATCCGTGAAACAAAGCATGTGATCGACTGGACCGACAGATCGATCGCCTGGTATGAGAAGCACTTTGCAAAAGCGAGCGCGGAGGGCGTCACGAACGTGCAGCCCTGATTCGCTCTTCTTAACCGAAAGAATCGGCCACGATCACCAAGGGGCTGGTCACAGTTGTGAATGAACGTAAAAAAGAGTCCCGGTAAAACAGACTGTTACGAAACAAGAGGCGATAAGCGGATTAAAGCGGTGCTCCGGGTTCCGGAGCATCGCTTTTTTGTTTTGTGGGGAGGCCTG
>DATEWL010000601.1:0-2679 GCA_035258025.1 Candidatus Acidiferrum sp.
ACCTCTGTGCCCTCTGTGTTAAATAAACCCTGATCCGCTTCTCAACGAAAGCGTCAGGTTCCGGAAGTGCGGCAGCCCTGCTGCCGTGTTTCTAAGTCATTTAAAAGCAACACCTACAGAATTCTTTGCAGGTGATGAATCTAAACGACGTATGCAAAATCTAAGTCCTTTAGAAACAGTGTTTACAAAAAACAGGGGAGGGGGGCCCTGTTATCGTTAACCAACCTCAAACCGCCTCCGCCACAAATATCATTTCCGGCGACGTATCCCCCAACGGCGACCGATCAAAGTCCCCATAAACCGCACTAACCCGAAACCCGCACCGAGCCAGCAAATGCTCCACCTCATACCGAAAAAAATATCGAAGCGTCCAGGCAAACACGAGCCGCTCCTCTTTCCCTCGCGCGTCCCTCACATAGAAAATCATCTCCACATCATTCCTCTGCTCTGCGCGGTGAAACGCCGTAACCCGTTCCATAATCCTCACGCGCCGTCCGTCCGGCATCGAATATTCCGCCACCAACCCTTCCTCCTGATAAGCCGGATCATGCATGCGCTCCGCGTCCGTCTGAAAAACGTCCAGAATCAGCCGGCCTCTCTGCTCTCCCATTCGTCTTCCATCGGCCCAAAGGTGCTTCCGCACGGATTCGAGGCACGACATTTGGTCTTCCACTTCCAGGAGATGCTGCATCGGGCGGAACGGAATAATCACCAATCGGAATTTTTCCCCGAGATCGAACTTGGTCATGTCACCCTGCACCAAATGCAATCGCTCGCGCGCCTCGGTGCGCAGTCCCGCCAGTTTCTGATTGCACCGCTCCAGCATTCGCTCGGAAATATCGAGTCCCGTAACGCGATGTCCCGCCTCTGCCAGCGCCAACGTTATCCGCCCGGTACCGCAGCCCAGTTCAAGTACCGGATCGCCGTGTTCGTGCACTGCATCGCGGTAAAACGCAACATCCCCCACGCGTCCCCGCACAATCGGCGACTCGTCGTAGTAATCCGCAATAAATCCGTCGTAAAGCGCGCTGCTCATGAAGTCTTTCTTCTTGCGTCCGAAGCCGTCCTCTTTAATTCTTTACTTCTTTACTTCATTATTTCTCTACTTTTTCTTTTTCACTCCACCACCGCGTCCGCTTCAATTTCCACCAGCATCTCCGGCGAAATCAATTTGCTCACTTCCACCATGCTCGTCGCCGGACGTATTGCTCCGAAAAACTCCCCATGCGCTCGCCCAATTTTTTCCCACTCCGCAATGTTGGTGACGAAAATTCGCGTCCGCACTACATCCTTCAACGCAGCTCCCGCCTTGGACAGTGCGGCTTCAATGTTTCGGATCGTCTGCACCGTCTGCCCATACGCGTCGCCCACTCCCACAATCTTGCCGTCCGGTCCAGTCGCCGTAGTCCCCGAAACCGCTATGACATTGCCAATCCGCACCGCCCTTGAGTAGCCCACAATCGGCTCCCAAGCTGTCCCACTTGAAATATTCTCCCGTGCCAAATGAGCCTCCTTCGCCTCACCTTCCTGTGTCGCCGCAAGGCTGCATGCTAAACTGAAAGAATTATGGCACAGCCTCAGCGCGATGTTCTTGCCGGGCCGCGCCTCGGAAAACTTCATGCTATGTAACAGTATTCTCGAAGCCATTGGACGCACGCCGCTTGTGCGCCTCAATCGCATCAATCAGGGCCTCAAGCCGCAGATCTTCATCAAAGCCGATTACACCAATCCCGGCGGCTCGGTGAAAGACCGCATCGGCGTCACCATGATTGACGACGCTGAAAAGCGCGGCCTCCTCAAGCCCGGCGGCACCATCATCGAAGGCACGAGCGGCAATACCGGCATGGGTCTCGCCCTTGTTGCCGCCGTCCGTGGCTACAAGATGGTCTTCACCATCACGGACAAGCAATCCAAGGAAAAAGTTGATCTTCTCAAGGCTCTCGGCGCCGAAGTCATCGTGTGCCCGACCGCCGTCGAACCCGATGATCCTCGCAGCTACTATTCCGTCGCCAAAAAGCTCGCGCGCGAAGTTCCCAATTCGTTCTATCCCAACCAGTACGACAATCCCATGAACCCCGAGGCCCATTACCTTACGACCGGCCCGGAAATCTGGGAAGACAGCGAAGGCAAAATCACGCATTTCGTCTGCGGCATGGGAACCGGCGGTACGGTCAGCGGCGTCGGAAAATATCTCAAGGAAAAGAATCCCGCCGTAAAAATTATCGGCGTCGATCCCTTCGGCTCGCTCTATTACGATTTCTTCAAAAGCGGCGAAACCATCAAGCCCAAGACCTACGTCGTCGAAGGCATAGGCGAAGATTTTTTCCCCACGACGATGAATCTCAAAATTCTTGACGACGTTATTCAAGTGAACGACGAAGAATGCTTTGTGTATGCGCGCCGTCTCGTAAAACTCGAAGGCATTTTCACCGGCGGCTCCGGGGGCGGCTGCATCTCCGCAACTCTCCGCCTCGCCAAAGACCTCGGCCCTGAAGCTTTTGTCGTCGCTTTCTTGCCCGACACTGGCATGCGCTATCTCAGCAAGGTCTACAACGACGAATGGATGCGCGAGCGCGGCTACGTCGAAGCCGCCGTTCGCATCACCGCCGCCGAAGTCGTCAACGCCAAACACAAAGCCGGAAAAGTCCGCGAGCTAGTCATCGCCCGCCCCTATCAAAC
>DATEWL010000602.1:0-2088 GCA_035258025.1 Candidatus Acidiferrum sp.
ATGCGTCATGCGCTGGCGGTCCAATGGCGTCTTTAAGTGCCCTGCGATCCTGCGCGTGCCGATTGGCGGCTACCTCACGGGCGGTGCCATCTATCACAGTCAAAGTGGCGAATCGATTTTCACGCATTGCCCGGGTCTACGAGTCGTAATGCCGTCAACGGCTCTCGACGTCGCTGGCTTGCTCCGCACCGCCATCCGCTCCGACGATCCGGTCATGTTCCTCGAGCACAAACACCTCTACCGCCAGCCGTACAATCGCTCTGAATATCCCGGCCCGGATTACACCGTGCCTTTCGGCAAAGCTCGTATGGTCACCGAAGGCACCGAAGTCAGCATCATCACCTATGGCGCTCTGGTGCATCGCGCCGAGGTAGCCGCCGCCCAATTGCTCCGCGAAGGCATCTCCGTTGAAATCATCGACCTGCGCTCACTCTCCCCCTACGACTGGGAAGCTATCGCCAAGACTGTCCGCAAAACGCATCGCGCCATCGTCGCCTACGAAGATATGCTGAGCTGGGGTTACGGCTCAGAAATCGCCGCGCGCATCGCCGACGAACTCTTCGAAGAACTAGACGCCCCCGTAAAGCGGGTCGCGGCCATGGATACCTTCTGCGCCTATCAGCCAAAACTGGAAGACGTGATCCTCCCGCAAACAAGCCACATCACTGCCGCAGTCAAGCAACTGCTGGAATACTGACCGCCCGCCTACCCGTCCTCGCCCGCCTGGCCACCGTCGAGTTCGAGGAAACTTTTTCACCCTTTTAGGCGTATTCTATTGTAGAAAAGGCTGGACATTCAGCCATTTGGGGAGGGTATGCCAATGACTTGCCCAAGCTGCAGCAAAGACATCGCCGTCGGTTCCAAATTCTGTTACAACTGTGGCGCGAAACAACCCGAATCCGGCGCCCCGGGTCTTTCTCCTGCCACAGGCGCTCCCAAGCGCCTTATGCGCTCCAGCACCGATAAAAAAATCGCGGGGGTATGCGCCGGCCTCGCCGACTACTTCGACATGGACCCGACCATCATCCGCGTGATCTGGCTGCTGTTGGTGATCTGCGGAGGCACAGGCATCCTCGCGTACCTAATCCTTTGGATCGTTCTACCGGTCGCCCCCGGCGGAGTCGTGGCCACTTCAACTACCGTCACGACCACCTAAACTCCGTTGAGTAATATGCGCTGATCAGGATGCACGAGTGTTTCTGTCTCTGTGTCCTCTGCGGACTCTGTCTAAAAAAACTTTGCCAATGCAAAACCAATTGGGACGATTTGCTACTTATTGGCTTTTGCATTGCGCGGCGTCCGCAGCTTCCCACCGCCACTCTCAAACAAGGGGTAGTCCACCGAAGCGAGCCCCGCACCCGTAGTTGCCAGTGCAAAGCATCCAGTCGCGAGTACCAAAGGGTATGCGTATTCATTCACCGCGAAATAGCTGTGTGGCGTATACACTTTCCACATCAGCAAGACCATTTCGATCGACAGCAACAACCCCGCTCCCCGCGTGAATAATCCCAGCAGCAGCAACCCTCCGCCAAAAAGTTCGATTACCCCCGAAATGTAAACAAAATAGCCCGGTATGCCGTGTTGTGCAAAAAGTGTCTGCGTTGCACTCGTTCGATGCGCAAGCATCGGATAACCATGCGACATGAAAATGATGCCAAAGGCCGCGCGCAACAGTAACAGCGCGAGCGGCTGCAGGGCATTGAGAGATTTCATCGAGTTCCTTCGAAGCGAAATTGTAAAGATGATTTACGAGCAGCGGCATTTTAACAGAAAAACAAACCAAGCACGGCCAAGCCCGGTCGTGGCTCAGAAATCAGGTACAATCTTTAGCGAAGAATAAGTGGTCGCCCAAACCCAATGCCCAGAGATCGAGTGGTTTTCGAAATGAGTGACGTACCGCGTCGCTTGCCTGCCCTTCAAGCCGTTACGCCCGCATTCTTTCTGCTGACCTTCGGACATGCCGCATGAAGCGCAAGCTCCTCATTGCAGTCCCGCTGCTCCTGATCGTTGCCGTTGTGGCGTGGTTCTTTCGGCCAAAGCATGAAACTCTGGGCGAAGCCTACGTCGGCGAACGCACCGCCACTCTTT
>DATEWL010000603.1:0-2204 GCA_035258025.1 Candidatus Acidiferrum sp.
ATTTTGCCGTTCGCGGTGATTTTGAAGCGCTTCTTGGCGCCACGATGAGTTTTCAGTTTCAGTTTTGGTTTCGTCGAATTCCTTGGCATGGCCCGAATATCTCTCCTTGACGGGCGGGCAAGCCCCGCCCCCCACAGTCCAAAATCAGATTCAAAGGCTACTGCGACTGCTGAGCGTTGGCCGATGACTGCCCGGAAGGCTTGGCCACCGAGACGCCTTTTTTCGGCGCGAGCAGAGCTACCAGGACGTTACCTTCCATTCGTGGCATCGTTTCGATCTGGCAAGAGTCGCCGATTTCGACGAGAAGGCGATTCATTTTGGCGCGGCCTACTTCCTGGTGCGCCATTTCGCGGCCGCGATGGAAAATCATGGCACGAACTTTGTGGCCATCGCCCAGGAAGCGGATGATCTGGTTTTTGCGAACCTGATAATCGTGCTCCGCGGTCGCGGGACGAAATTTTACTTCTTTGAGCTGCGAGCCACGGCTGCTCTTGCGCTGTTCGTGCGCTTTTTTGTTGGCCTGATAGAGATACTTGCCGTAGTCGGTGATCTTGCAGACTGGCGGGTCCGCCGTTGGCGAGATTTCCACCAGGTCAAGACCGCGCTCGCGCGCCAACTTAAGCGCTTCGAACGGCTGCATGACGCCGAGCTGGCCGCCCTCTTCATCAATCACCCGGAGTTCGCGCGCTCGAATCCGCTCGTTGACGCGGATGCGATCGCTCTGCCGGAAGCTGCGTTCTGCGATATTCCCCCCTAATAGCTGAAAGGCGCCTTGCTGCCCGCCTCGCCGGGCTGGGCCTCGAATCGTCACAAATCCGTCCCCACAGCCGAAAACGGGCCGGGGACGGGTTTCAAAGTATAGCATGCTCTGCGGGTTGCCCGGCAATACCCAAACTGACGGGGGGAGGAGTCAGCGAGAATTCCGGATGTCCAGTAGTAGCACGACGATTGCGGGCAGAAAAAGGGACGCGCCTAGAATGCGAAAGAGCCAATTCATTATTTTCGTGTTCGAGTTTCCGTGCATCGGGGGTTGGCGGGGGGTTGATATGCGGGTGGCGTTCTCGAAAGCTCGTAGTCCAGGCGTTATATAACACTGAAAGCCGCGTACCAGTAGCAAAGGGCCGCCCCAAGTACACCTAAGCAACCCCATTGAACGCTGTGAAGAATTCTGCTCATCGCTCCCTATCTAGTTAGCGCTTAACCGTTTCAGCTGATGAGGGCAAGCTCACCCTTCGGGCCGGCGATGGTTGTGCGAAGTTGTGCGTACTCGGCTTTTACGATTTTCACGTCGAGACCCAGGATTGCCACGGTATTGCTTAGCTGTTCGGGCTCCGGAGTTGCGATTTCGAAGCGAACAATGCGGCAGCCGGTGGGTGAGTCGGCGGAAGGATGGATGGTATCGGCGCTCCATTCGATGAAGAAAGGAAGCAAACCGGAGTGATCGTCCTTGAGATTGAGAGTTTTCCATTGAAGGAGGCGGCCGTCAGGACGTTTGCGTGAACCGGGATTAGGACCATCGAAGGCAATGTCTGCCTCGCGGAGTCGGGTCGCGAATGAATTGAGGTCGCCAGGATGGGCGGCCCAGCCGACCAGGCGCGGCCAAATGAGTTTCGCCACGCCGTAATGGTCTGGCGCGTCGGATTGCAGCGGATCGAGCGCAATGATCTCTAGATAGTGTTTTTCGCCGAGCGAGAGGAGGGCATTTTGCGTTCCACGTCCAGGATGGACGCCGCCGAATGCGGCTCGGACGCCAGTGTGTTTTGCGACGAACTCGATGCCGCTAGTAAGAACGGTGCAGCCGAGGAGAATGTGATCAAGCATGGCAGGCGCTCCTTCTTTCTCCGCGGAAAACAATGAGCGAGGACTGGCGGCGTTAGTGAGGAATAGTCCGGCTCCAGCTGAGAGTATCGATCGCCTGGAAATTGTTTGACGCACGAATTCCTCGACTTTCTGTAATCGGTCGTTACTTTGGAAGCAGACCTTGACCCGGAATTATATAGAGGATTGCGCCAAGTCCTATGAGGAGGGACGCATAGTAAGCCGCGATGCGCGGATTCGGAATGGGAGGGAGATCTTTGGTGAAGAGGCGATAGGTGATTCCTGCTGCAACCAAAAAGAATAACCCCTCGCGAAGAAAGGCACAGAGCGCGAGAGTCAGAGCGAGAAGGACAAATCGTTCTGCTTTGGAGAGAGCGTTCATGGCT
>DATEWL010000604.1:0-4672 GCA_035258025.1 Candidatus Acidiferrum sp.
GTCTGGCCAAGCTGACCGAGAAGACTGTCGATTCCGAGGCCGCCACGGCGACGATGGCTGCTGAGGATGCCCCGCTGACAGAAGAAGGCTCGATCGTCGGCACCGTCGCCTACATGTCACCCGAGCAGGCCGAAGGCAGGAAGGTGGATGCGCGTTCCGATATTTTTTCTTTTGGCTCGGTTCTCTACGAAATGGTCACCGGCCGCCGGCCATTTGAAGGCGCAACCAAAATGTCCACAATTTCGGCAATCCTGCAGAAAGAGCCGCCGCCACCTGGCGGCCTCGCGCCGAATCTGCCGGCTGAGCTCGAGAAGATCATCCTACGCTGCCTGCGCAAGGACCGGGACCGCCGCACGCAGCACATAGATGATGTCAAGCTGGCGCTGGAGGAACTAAGGGATGATTCTGCGTCCGGCAAGCGATCGCTGGCCTCGAAGGGCAGCGACCAAGCTCCTGCCCGCGATTCGGACTCAGTAAAGACCGTGAAACCCGAAGAGCCGCCCGCCTTGGTGCGGAAGCTTTTCGGATCGGCGGGCCTCAAACCATACCGGCTTTGGGAAATTCTGCACATCAAGATCTGTTTGCGCTGTGTATTGCTCGTGTATCTGGCCTGGAGGTTCAAAAACGTGACAAGCGGAACGTGGAGCCTGGCGCTGTTCTTCGCGATCTTATTCTGCGGCACGATTCAATCAATCATGGCCGCGGTTCTGCTCTTTGCGGGAAGTATGGACAGAGAATTCCTTCGTAGCGAGGCGCGAAAGTTCGCGCCCTGGCTTCGCGCGTTCGGGCTGGCGAATGGCGCGCTGGCAATAAGCATGGCGGTATGGATGGCCGAAGGGCACACGGTCCTGGCCGCGCTGATCGCATTCCTCGGGATTGCAATAGGAGTAACCGCTCTGACCCTCAAGCCCGTGATGGACCGGGCAGCGATCTACGATTCAAACCGCTGATAGCCAGTAGCTCCCGGCCCGGTCCGGGTGCTCGGGGTAGCTACAAAACCGTCTACAGTTTCGGACTTTTTTATTATGGGGCAGGTCCGCCGGGCGGTGCCGTGTGACGCCGGCCCGCACCGAGTAGGGTGTAGCAAAATCCCCTCAATGCGTAATACACCGTCAACGAATTGCGCCTCTGGTCCGAGCGTGCGGAGCCTGTAGCCCTGCCTCACAACTCGAATAGCCGTCTCAAGTCTGAGAACGCGGTAACCGGATAGCCAAGCGGTGAATGCGGGTGTCGCAGTCTGCCTCGTGATCCCGGTCGAGAAAACCGGAACCACGCATCCTGCATTTAGACTAAGTCTGGTAACGCCGTATCGGAAAAGTCTAACTCTATCCGAGAAAAGGGCACCCTGTGGGTCAGCGGAGCTACTCCAGTCAGCGAAGTAAAGAAAATGTTTGCCGTCGGGCAAGAAGAACGGCCAGCGGTCGGTCTGAACGCTGCCCTGTCGCATTATTTTTGTCACTGGAGTAGGAGTGCCGCCGCTGGCAGAGACGCGCTGCAAAGGTCCCCTAAGCGTCGGCCCGAAAACAATCGTGCCCTCGCGATTCCAACTGCCTCCCCACGCGAAGGAAGAATCGCAAAGAACCTGAACAGCGCTGTTGGCGACGTCGACGGTTTTTAGCCGCCCGTCGGCGAAGAATCCTGTCTGGCGGCTATCGGGCGACCAGAATGGGTACGTTGCGCCGTCTGTTCCGCTGAGTTGTTGCGCGCCGGAACCTGAGAGGGCGCGCACCCACAAGGTTGTTTTTCCGTCGGGGCCGAGTGCTACGAAGGCTAATTGGCGGCCGTCAGGAGAAACTGCGAAATTGTATGGCACGAAGGAGGAATTGGGAGGTGGAAGCAATGAGGCCCTAATCGGCTGAAGGCTTGCGGCCGGCCGAAGCAGCAATGTTGCGAGAAGAGCGATCACCAACAAGAGGCAAGTTGCCGCAAGGCCCCAGGCAATTCCTTGCGACAGTTGCCGCTTGGGTGAGGATGAAACGCCAGTCCCAGTTTGCGAACCCGCCTCGGCGACCCATTTCAGCTCCAGGGCCAGATCGCGGGCGGTTTGCCACCGCTCTTCAGGATCCTTTGCCAGGCAACGGCGGATGACGTGATCGAACGCCGGAGGAGTCAGCGGCTTGAGGCTGCTGATGGAGACGGGCTCTTTTTCGAGGATGGCGGAAGCCACACTGAGTTGACTCTTCCCTTGAAAGGCCTTCTGGCCGGTCAGCATCTCGTAGAGCACCGCGCCGAGGGAGAAAATGTCGCTGCGGCCATCGAGTTCTTTTCCTTCAATTTGCTCCGGCGACATGTATTGGAATGTGCCCACGACCATGCCTTCCTGCGTGACCGGGGTCGTGTGCGTCGCGGCGGCGGTCAGGGTCATACCGCTGGCTGGCTCAGTTGGTTTCGCTAAGCCGAAATCGAGCAGCTTCGCGCCAGTGGACGTCAGCATGATATTGGAGGGCTTGAGGTCGCGATGGACGATTCCCGCTCGATGAGCCTTGGCGAGAGCATCGGCAATTTGCGCACCGAACTTCAAGACCTGCTCAAGAGGCAAGGGACCTTTCTCAAGGCGCTTAGAGAGAGTCTCGCCCTCGACACATTCCATGACGAGAAAGTCCACGCCGTCCTGCTGGCCAACGTCGTAGAGCGTGCATATGTGTGGATGGTTAAGACTGGAGATCGTTTTAGCTTCGCGCTCGAACCGCTGCTTACGTACGGGATCGGAAGAAAGATGTGGAGGAAGAATCTTGACCGCTACAATGCGCTCCAGCCGCGTATCCCGTGCGCGATAGACCTCACCCATCCCGCCCGCACCGATCGGTTGCAGGATCTCATAGGGCCCAAGTCGTGTACCGGGGGCGAGAGCCATGATTGACAGGGATTATACTCTGCAGAGAACTTCATAGATGACGGGCAAGCAGGAAGTTATCAGTTCGTCCGTCGAATTGGTACTGAGAAACGCTAGCGCTTTACCGGATGCGCGTTCTCGGTGAGGAGTGAGCGGGGGCGAGGAGCTCTGCGCGCGTCCGGTAAAGCCGTTTGGACGTAGCCGTCCGTGGTTGCGGTGGACGCGGGCTCTATGCAAATTCAATCGTGGGAAGGGGCGGCGTTAAGCCGTGCCGAGACTGTGCTGCAGGGCACGACACATGACACCGTGCGCGTGGAAATTGGCTACGGCGAAAAAGTATCGCAAAGACTGTGGTCGAAGAAGGTGGAAGAAGGGATCGGTTTGACGGCGAGGCAGAGAGATGCGGAGTGCCTGGAAATACCCAGAGTTTTCGATTTGGAGAGAGTGGTTTCATGCCGCAGCGCTGATCGGTGGTGGAGAACGAAGTTGAATTTCGGCAGCGGTGAGTCTTTCGATGACCTTCATCGGTCCACCGCACTTAGGGCAGCGCCAAAGATCGGGACAGTCTTCGGTGGAAGAGGCGTGTTGTTGTTCTGCTCGCGGCTGTTGTGCCGATTTCAACAACTGAAAGCAAAGCGGTAGGAGCGTGGCGCGTTTGCGGTTGGCCAAAAAGCCGAAGTTGCGGATGCGCACGAAGCCTTTTGGAAGGATGTGCAGTAAGAAGCGGCACAAGAATTCATTGAGCGATAGGGGCAGCAACTTCTGTTCGTTGTAGTGAGCGGAATCACGCCAGCGAAAAGTGACTTGGCCATCGGTGAGGGAGACCAGGCGATGGTTGGAGATGGCTACACGATGAGTGTAGCGGCCCAGATAGTGCAGCACATATTCGGGGCTACCGAAGGGACGTTTCAAGTAGACCACCCAGTCCTGTCGAAACAGCGGTCGGAGCCAGGCGGCAAAGATCTTGGGTTGGGCGAGGAGTTTCAGATCTCCCTCGAAGCGGAGCTGGCCATTCTGAAAAGCTTGCTCGAGCGCATCGACGAACTTACCGCGAAAGATTTCACGCAGCACTTCCTTGGGAAGAAAGTAGTTATCTCGTGAGCGAACCCAGCGGGTGTGATCGGGCGAGAGGCCGCCGGCAGGAACGACACAATGAACATGCGGATGAATTTTGAGTTTTTGGCTCCAGGTGTGCAACACGCTGAAGAAGCCAATCTCTGCGCCGAGGTGTCTCGGATTGCGAGCGACTTCGAGAAGGGTTTCGGCACTGGTGCGGAACAGCAGGTCGTAGAGGGTCTTCTTGTTCTGCAGAACCAGTGGCGCCAAGCGGCTGGGGAGTGTGAAGACCACGTGCAGATAGCGGGTCGGGAGCAATTCTCGTCGACGCGCAGCGATCCAGCGTTCCCGCGTAGCGATCTGACACTTCGGGCAGTGGCGATTGCGGCAGCTGTTATACGAGATGGCGGCACGATACCCGCAGCGGGTGCACTCATCGAGATGGCCGCCCAGTGCGGCAGTACGACATCGCTGAATGGCCAGCAACACTTTGATGTGCTTCCAACGGAGCCAGTGGCGATTTCGTTCGATGAAAGCATCTCCCGCGGCGCGGACCAGATCGGCCACCTCGAGTGGTGGCCGGGCCATCTAGTGCTCCTGCGGCGAAGAGCCTTCGAGCGGCAGTGAATCCAATGGACTCGCGGCCGCATGCAAGTGACGTTGGGAGAGATGCAGATAGCGGGCCGTCTCTTTCAGATCGTTATGACCTAACAGGATCTGAATGGTGCGCAGGTCAGCACCATCCTCGAGTAGATGCGTCGCAAAACAGTGACGAAGCGTGTG
>DATEWL010000605.1:0-2655 GCA_035258025.1 Candidatus Acidiferrum sp.
GATTTGAACTTCCATCGGATTGTCGAGGTCCTGTTTGGCGCGGCGCTGCTGGTGGGGGTGTACGGCGTTTTCAACGCGAGTTGGACGCGCATCACGCGAATCACCGTCCAGCTGGCGAATCTGCCGGAGGCTTGGCGTGGGCGCAAAGCTGCGCTGATCAGCGATCTGCATCTGGGTCACGTGCGCAACGGCAGCTTTCTGCGTCGCATGGTAGCGAAAATTCTGCAGGAAGAGCCTGACGCGATTTTTATTGCCGGCGATTTGTACGACGGAACGGCGATTGATGCGAAACGGGCAGCCGCTCCCTTGAGCAAGTTAACGGCGCCGCATGGTGTGTATTTTGTGGCCGGGAACCACGAGCAATTTGGCGACGACAGCAAATACTTGCGGGCCGTTGAGGCCGCTGGAGTGCGCGTGCTCAGTAACGAGAAAGTGGAAGCGGACGGCTTGCAGATTATTGGCGTGCCCTACCGTCACGCAACGCATGATACGCATTTCGCCTCAGTATTGGAAGGCGTCGGAGTGGATCGCGAACGCGCGAGCATTCTATTGACGCATGCCCCAGACCATCCGGAAGTCGCGGAGGCCGCTGGCGTTTCTTTGCAACTTTCCGGGCACACGCATGTCGGGCAATTTATTCCGTGGAGCTGGATGGCGCGGCGGATCTACCGCCAGTTCGTTTATGGCTTGAGCCGGATCGGGAAAATGCAGGTATTCACGTCGAGCGGAGCCGGCACCTGGGGACCACCTCTGCGGCTTGGTTCGAATCCCGAGATCGTTATGCTTCAGTTCGAATGAAGCATTCGAGAACCGGCAAAGGGCCGTAGGGGCACGGCATGCCGTGCCCGATGTAAAAAAAGAAACCACTCCGACAGCCGTGTCCAACCGTCAAAGAGACAGTAGAAAAGTAAGCAAAGCTTTCTTTTCCGCGGGTGTCAGCTTTTCGAATTCATCCGTGACGTGCGCGGCCTCGCCGCGGTGGCGCCGAATGGCGTCAGAGAGTGTGGTCGACGCTCCGTCGTGCATCAGGCGCGAATGGAGTCGAACGCCCCACAGCGGCGCGGTGCGGACCTTGTTGGCGGTGCTCTGGAATTTGGGGAATGTTGAGCGCATCAAGTCGGGATGCGCGGCAATTCTTTTGCCGTAGTGCTCGGGAATGGCCTGAACGATTCCGTCGCCGGTACCAACGTTATGCATAAGGAAGTCCCCGTAAGGATGAAACGTTTTGTCGCCGAGCGCATCCGGGACCGTAAAGTTGCCGCCGTTGATCACAGTGCCGGCGGCGGCAGTGGTGAGCGTTGTGACGTGGCAAGTCGCGCAGCCAACTTTGTCAAAGATCGCCTCCCCATTCTTGGCTTCGGGAGTTTGCGAAAGCGTGACGTCGCGACCCGGGGCTTCCGAGGCCCGCATAAATCGCGCGAAGTGATCGATATCGGAGAGGCCGTCGGCGCCGGGCGTATCGTTGGGTTCGGTGGCCGTGTTGCAAAGACTGGTGACTTCATCAGGCTGAAGGCGATTGGTTATTCCCATCTCATTGAGGTACGCGTCAGCTGAAAAAGACAAAAGACTGGCGTGCTGATCTTTCCAGCCGAAGCGGCCAACAGCGGTCTTGCCCGGAACCTCCACGATGGGGACGTAAAGTGCCTGACCGCAAATCTTGCCGTGGCTCTTTTTGCACTGGTCTTTGGCGAGGTCGAGCAGGGTCTGGTCCGAGAGCGCTTCGACAAATCCGTCGCCGAGAAGATTTAGAGAAACGCGAAACGTGCGAATCTTCTCGGTGTCGGGAACATGCTCCTGAATTTCGGTGCTAGGGAAAGCTCCGCTGGGGCAGATGGCTCGGTCGTTGATCAAAGAGCGGCCTTTGATTACTTCTGCGCCGTGATTGATGGGAACTTCCGGATTTTGAAACACGCCCTGAGCATTGTTGTGACCGACGCGCAATTCGCTAACCTGACTGGAGCCGCCAGACGTGGGATTTTGATGGCACTCGCGGCAAGACTGCGCGTTGTACAGCGGCCCGAGGCCGTCGGTGAGCGCCTCGACTTCTTCGAATTTGGCCTGGTCGGCGGTGTGTGTGGCGTCGTCGACGAAACCGTTGCTTTTGTTATCGAAGCCGGTGGGGGCTTCAGAAACGGGCGGCACAAACGAGAGAAGACCGAACGACAAGAAAACGAAAACACCGGCAAGCAGTTTCATGGGGACCTCGCAGGTGGCTGGTTGAAAAGGAATCTACTCCTCGCATAGAAGAAAGCCAAGTGAAAAAACCGATAAGGAGTGACGGGAATTATGCGCCGGAGGAGCTTTAGACCGGGCGGCGAATGCCGAGTTTGCGCATGCGCGCCTGGAGGGTGGTGCGCTTCATGCCAAGGAGAACGGCGGCGCCCTTCGAACCGGCGATACGCCACTCGGTTTGCCGCAGCGCGCGGAGAATGTGCTGGCGTTCGGCGTCTTCGAGAGTGGAAATCGATGAGGTTAGAGAAGTAGAAGGAGTTACGGAGGCGTGGAACGATGAGGAATCCGCGCCTGCGTCATCAGCAGCGGTAATGGGTTTCAGTTCCGAAATAGTGACACGTAATTCTTTGCCAGGAGAGAGAAGGACTGCGCGCTCAATGAAATTCTCGAGTTCGCGAATGTTGCCGGGCCAGGAATAGCTGG
>DATEWL010000606.1:0-4045 GCA_035258025.1 Candidatus Acidiferrum sp.
CGGGACGAAATTCGTGTGTGGTGACGCTCATTTCGTCCCCGCCAGTGCCAAACGCCACGATTGATTTGGACTGGCAGAGCTTGGCGGCGTTTACGACGCCCATGGCCGCCTCGGCGCCGAACTGCCGCGCGGCATCGAAAACCCAGTTTATGCGGAGCCCTTTTTTTTCAAACGATTCGGTGGCCTGTAAGATGGCCTCGAAATTGGCCTCGGGCCGTTGCTTGCGGAGAAGCATCACGCCGATCGAAAGAGTGACTTCGGCGTAGACCACGCCTTGGGTCAGCAGATGCTCGCTCAAGTCTCGCGCGATGAGGCCGTAATCGCGAGGCTCGCGTAGAAAAGAGGTGACCCATTTGAAGGCGTCGATAAAACCAATGAAATCGCCGTAAGTGTAGCGACGGCGAACTTCGTCTTCCGTCAGCAGGATGTTGTGTTGGGCCGTCAACGCGCACACTGTTGCGGGTTGAATCGAACCTTCGAGATGAAGATGCAACTCGGCCTTGGGAAGGGAAGCAATGCTCGCCGGGAGGAGTGACGCAGTCATCCGTTGGCTATCAGTGAGGTAACTGCGGGCGGCCGGCGTTGATCCACGCCGTCAGCCAATACGAGCCGACATCGGTGGAGGCTTCGGAGAGTTGGCGAATCAACATGGCAGCTGCCTGGTTGTAAAAACGATCGTAGTATTCGTCGTTATAGGCATAAGACTTTCCCGCGATGTAGGCATTGCGATCCGCGAGGAGAATCGTTTCGAGCCAACTGTGCGAGGCGAGGCAGACTTCAAAGGCGTGGTCCGTCGGATCGTTGATGAAGGAGGCGTCGCTTGGTCGCATAGGGAAGAAGGAAGAATAACGATCGATAAGGACCGTCCCAAATCGTTCATTGACACCTGCCTGCGCGGTCAGCTTGCCGTCAAAATCTTCCGTAGTGCTGAAGGGGTCGTGAGCTTCGGCAACATAGTTCGCAAGAATCGCGGCGTCGAGTTTGGCTTCGTCCCAGCGGCCGGTTTTCATGTCCTCGGTAAGCTTTTGGCTATAGACGCCGATCTGCCAGGGCAGCACACCATTCGCTTCCAGCTTTGACTTTCCGTATTTGGCCACCGCCGCTTTGTAACTGTGGGGAAGGGAATCGAAGGGGAAGCGTCCATATTTGTCGAGATAAAGATGGTTGTTGCGCTTCTCGGCGGGAGTTTTCGCGACGGCATCCAGCGGATCGACAACGTGCTGAAGGAGAATCCCTCGGTAGGATTCAAAGAAGCCACGAATATCTTGAGGCAAAGTGTCGATAGCTTGATTGACGACCAGCTTGTGGGCGTTACGCCCCCAAGCAACGGCGGGCCGCGGGAGCAGCACGGAAATAGCCGCGCACGCGAGCAGAAGGCCTGCCCGAATCTCCGCTTTTCGAAGGAATTCCGGACGCATCTCGATTCCTCTACTGTCTGTTGGCGGCCCGGAGCGTGCTGTGCCTCCGGCCATAGAAATAGTAAATCACGAGACCGATGAGGAGCCAACCAATGAAGCGGAGCCAGTTCATGATCGGCAATCCAGCCATCAGCAAAAGGCACGTGATGATCGTGAGTACCGGTGCGATTGGTCCACCCGGAGCGCGGAATGCGCGTGGACGTTCGGGCTCGCGGTACCGGAGAATGAGCACGCCAGCGGCGACCAACGCGAAAGCGAAGAGCGTGCCGATGTTGGCGAGATCCCCAAGCGTGCCGATATCGAGAAGTCCGGCAGGGACACCGACGGCGAAACCGGCAACCCATGTGGAGAAGTCTGGCGTGAGATAAGTACGATGAACGCGGCTGAAAATTTTGGGAAAGAGGCCGTCGCGTGACATGGCAAACCAGACGCGCGCCTGGCCTATTTGAAAAACAAGCAGCGAAGAGATCATGCCCATAAGCGCGCCAATAAGAACGACAAGGCGGAGGCTGGAGATGTGCAGTTTCTTAAGCGTGTTGACGACGGGAGCGGCGTCGTCGACGAGCGTATCCCAACGAACGAGACCGGTGAGGACGACGACCACGCCGATGTAAAGCAGCGTGCAGATGATGAGAGTGGCAATGATGCCGCGCGGAAGGTCGCGCTGAGGATTCTTACATTCTTCGGCTGCGGTGGACACCGAATCGAAGCCGATATACGTGAAGAATACGATGGAGCCCCCGGTCAGGATGCCGGGCCAGCCGTTCGGAGCGAAGGGGTGCCAGTTCGAAGTGTGAATGAATCGCGATGCGAAGGTGATGAAGGCGAGAATGGCAATGATTTTGATGAGTACCATGATGTTGTTGGTCTCCGCGGACTCGCGAATACCGCGAACAAGAATCACCGTGAGAAGCATCACGATGATGAAGGCGGGCCAGTTGAAACCGAAATGCCAGCCTGGGCCGTAAAGCATGTTGCCTTGCAGATCCGGCAACCCGCTAGGTAGGTAGGCGGGCGAAATCCAGCGCGGGTTGGGATGTAAGCCGAACCAATCGAGAAGGTCCACCAGATGTGCCGAGAAGCCGACACTTACGGCCATGTTGCTGACGGCGTATTCCAAAATGAGATCCCACCCGATGATCCAGGCGATGAGTTCGCCCATGGTGGCATACGTATACGTGTAGGCGCTGCCGGCAATGGGAATCATCGCCGCGAGTTCAGCGTAGCAGACGGAAGCAAATCCGCATGCGATGGCGACCAGTACAAAGGAAAGCGCGATTGCGGGGCCGGCGCCTGGGCGGCCGAACGAAGACTGGCGCGTGATCAAATATTGAAGGAGTGGAGCATTGAGAATCGAGGAGACTTGAAGTTTCTGGCCCGCGATGGCGGTGCCAACAATGGTGAAAATTCCAGAGCCGATTACGGCTCCAATCCCGAGAGAAGTAAGGCTTAGCCAACCCAAAGACTTTTTAAGTCGAACTTCCGCGTTCTCACAGTCCGAAATCAGTTGGTCGATACCCTTACGATGGAAGAGTGCTGATCCCACTCATGCTCTCCGATCGCATCGCGGCAAGAGGGAACACCTGGCCGGACACGTGTTTGGGGAATGAACGCGCCTCAATGTACCCCGAGATGCGTTCTTACGCAACAAGGGTTGCGTCGTCTGCAGGCCCAGCGTAAGAGCCTCAGGCCAGCTCGAGTTGAGCAAATCGCTCGATGAATTTTTTTGTGCCGCGGCCCGGGAAACTTACGGAGACGCGGCGATCTTCTTCGTCGCCTTCCACGCCGACGACGGTGCCGATGCCGTAGCTTGGATGGCGGACCTTGCGCCCCAGCATGGGATCCGCGTTAGCGCCTCGCTTCGCCGCTGGCCGGCCAAACGAGCTTGTGGCTCGGGCCGGCTTGGGCGCGGATATTGTCGGTTCTGGTTTGCCGCGAACGCGCCGCAGAAACTCGTCTGCGGAGTAAGAATACTCCGGGTCGGGTTCGTAACGGCGCTTTTCGCCGATCTCTGCCAGCGAACCGCGTATGGTTTCCACCAGCTCACTGGGAATCTCCGCCAGAAAGCGCGAAGGCAGGGAGGCGCGCATCTGTTGCTCGTTGCCAAAAATGCGGCGGTAAACGGCTCGTGTAAGTGTGAGCGACGTGCGCGCTCGCGTCATGCCGACATAGACCAGTCGGCGCTCCTCTTCAATTCCTTTTTCTTCGTTCAGAGAGCGGCCGTGCGGGCAGATCCCCTCTTCCATGCCTGTCAGGAAAACATGATCGAACTCTAGACCCTTGGTGCTGTGTAGGGTAATCAGGGTCACGCCGGGCTTGCCTTCGAACGAATCGGCGTCGCTTACGAGCGCGGCGGCATCCAAAAAGTCCGTAAACTCTTCGCCCGCTTCTATGCTTTCGGCAACCGCACGCGTTAGTTCTTCCAGATTCTCGAGCCGTGCGACATCTTCGGGTGAGTTGCGGTCTTTCAACATGGCCATGTAGCCGGTCTCTTCCAAGACAGCGTGCAGAAATTCCGCGGGTTCCCTTTTTGCCAATGCTTCTTGCAGTTTGGCGATCAACTCTTGAAACGAGCGCAGGGGTGTCACCGCGCGTCCGACTGCTGCTCCGGAGACGAATTTTTCAAT
>DATEWL010000607.1:0-3651 GCA_035258025.1 Candidatus Acidiferrum sp.
GTCCTCAGGCGAGCTGCCGATCGGTTGCAGCCACCATTGATAACCGTATTTCCACTCGCCTCCGGGGACAGCGACGTG
This sequence comes from Candidatus Acidiferrum sp., assembly GCA_035258025.1. GTDB lineage: Bacteria > Acidobacteriota > Terriglobia > Acidiferrales > UBA7541 > Acidiferrum. The sequence continues at coordinate 79 of DATEWL010000607.1, forward strand.
CGGAGCCACGGAGTCCTTGATCCACGCAGAAGAAACGACGTCCTTTCCTTCCCACATGCCACCTTTCAGAAAGAGCTGACCAATCTTGGCGAGATCGTGCGCGGAGAGATACAGTCCGCCCTCCGTGTCGGGAAGGCCGCTTGGCGAGTGTTTCCAATAGTAGCGCATGCCCAGCGGCTTGAAGAGATGCTCCGCGGCGTATTCGTCGATGTTCTTGCCGGTGACTTTCTTGAAGATCTGCGCCAGCAGTATTGTCGCGCCGCTGTTGTACACGAACTTCTTGCCAGGCTCGTCCGCCATCGGCTGGTCGAGCACGTACTGCGCCCAGTCATGGCTCGCTTCCATGATGTCGGCGGAGTTTTTCGGGTCGTCATAGGCCAGATCTTCGTGCCACTCGAGACCCGCGGTCATCGTCAGGAGGTCGCGTACCGTGATCCTTTTCTTTCGATCGTCAAGGTTCGCAATTTTGTGGCCCCCGAAGAATTGCACGATGGGCGCGTCGAGGCTGGTGGTAAATTCATTTCGTGTTTTCGCGATTCCAATCGTGATGGATGTGACCGTTTTTGAGACGGATTGCATCGTGTGCATATCGGTGCCGTTGTAGAACGGATGATAATTGGTGCTGAAATAATTATAAGGGCCGTGCAAGTCGTGATTCAGTGGGCCTTCTTTTTTGGCGCGCTCGCCGTAGATCTGGCCGTAATCGTGAGCGTAAGTCTTGTCGTACACGGCCGTGCCGCAGCGCAGGATGAGCATGCTGTCCACGAGTCCGTATTTCCCGCTGGCAAGATCGGTGTCGAATGCGGCGAGTTTTTGCGGATCAATCCCAAACTCTTTCGGAGTTGCTTTCGGCCAATCTTTGGAAGTTCCGGCCTGTTGCGCGATCGCGGAGACGGCGAATACGCATAAAGCTAAAGCTGCGGTCACGACAATTTTTCTCACAAGCTTGCTCGCTTTCGACAAATGTATGGTTCTCCGCTTCATCGATTCTCCATTTCGTTATGAATCTCAGTCATTCAGCGAAGTGAACTGCAACAGCGGATAAAGCTCGCGAAATATTTTTGCAATCGCTTGCGGAAAAGTGGCGCGCGTGGCCTCGGCTGGTTTTAGTTTTCGCCGTACAATCCAACCCTGCAGTTTCTTCCAGTCTTCAGGCAAAGCGGGCCATCCTTTTTGTTCCTTCCAGTCGCCTTTCACCGCGCCATACCAATAACTTTCGTAGCGCCGGCCCAAGCGCTTCTTCTGTTGTGCAATCCATTTCGGCCGCGCCAGAACGCGCGCGTCGCCAATCACAGCCAGAGCAGAGTCCTTGCGCTTCGAGCCCGAATAAATTCGGAATCCAGCCGTCACCGTGTCCGCCGAAATTCCCGTGTAAAGCTGGCCCGTTTCGGCCTTGCCGGGAAACGGCGCGGAGAATTTCAGATACATTTGCGCGCGATACGGGGTTTTGTCCTTTGCGAAACGGATGTCGCGGTTGATGCGCGAGAAATTCGCGCCACTGCGTCCGGTGGTGTCGAAGCGCGAATCGAGTTGCAGGACGGCGGGGCTGACTTCTTCGAGGAGGCGGCGAAAAGGTTTCACCACATATTCCTGGTAGCGTTCGCGGTTTGCGTCCATCCACACTTTTTTATTGTTGCGTGCCAAATCGCGAAAAAACTGAAACGTCGCGCGCGTAAAAATCGCCTCTGGTTTCCCCATGCGTGGCCCTCGGTGCGGTTTGGTGGGGACAAGAGTACACGATTCCCAATCGGCGTCAATTGAACTATGCTGTGCGGCTTGCCAGGTTTATCGGCGGTCACGTGTTATTCGAGTTCCATTTGAGACGAGGGTGAGATGAAACGACGAGAAAAGATTGTGGCGGGAGTTTTGTTGGCTGCGGTTTGCGCGATCGTCACGTTTTTGCGGCCCGCGGCGATAGTTCAAGCGGACGACACAAAGCCTGCGGCGAAGGTGGAACCATGGAAAGCGGAAGACGAAATCTTCCAGGAATACGCGGTACAAATGCGAATCTCGCCGGACGGAAAGTGGCTCGTGTGGGTCAAATCAACCGCTGACAAAGAAAAAGATTCGCGCGTGTCGAATCTATTTTTGTCGAGCCTAACCGACGACAAAGAGATTGAACTTACGCGCGGCAACGACCGCTATGGAAGTCCGCGATGGTCGCCGGACGGCGAGCGGATCGCGTTCGTGAGCTCGCGAGCCCGTCCGCAGGCCAAGCCGGATACTGCGCCGATGCAAATCTGGCTGATCAATCCGCATGGCGGCGAACCCTGGGTGCTGACGGAACTGGCGCGTGCGCCACAACAAATCGACTGGCTGGACAAGGACACGATTATTTATAGTGCGGAAGAAGATCCAGCTCTTTACGAGCAAGAGCTGAAGAAAAAGAAAGACGATTCGGAGATTGTTGACGATGCCGATCATGCACCGCCGGTGCGTTTGTACAAGATCAGCGTGAAGGATAAGAAAATCACGCGGCTCTCAACCAACACCGATTGGATCGAGAGCTGGAGCGTTTCCAAGGACGGAAAGTATGTAGCTGCTTCGCACGCGAAAAGTTTGCACTACGAATTCGACCAGAAAGTTCCGCCCATCGCGGTTCTCCACAATTTGAGCGATAGCACCGAAAAACAAATTTTCAAGGAAGGGCGCGTTCGCCCCTACGGTTTCGAGTGGGCCGCAGACGGATTGGGTTTTTATGCGGTTGCGCCGTACTCGACCGATCCGAAGTTTTTGACCGCCACGATTCTCAAGGACTATTTTTATGATTTGGCGTCGGGCAAGGCGACGGAAATTCCTGCGGATTGGGAAAACGGCTTTGGGTTCGGCCTCGAGCATGCGCCAGGTGGGTTCGTTGCAGACCTTGCTGCCGGGAGCCATTCCGAGCTGGCGCGCTACACCGCGGAGAAATCGGCGTCAGGACTGACATGGCACCGACAATCCCTTACTGGCGAAAACGCTAAGAATATCCAAGCTTTCGTATTGAGCGAAGACGGAAAAACAATCGTGTATCAATCTTCGACGGCCAGCAAGATGCCGCAGATTTACCGAGCACAGCTTGACGGAACGAAAATTGTTTCTCCGGTGCAAATCACCAAGCTGAATGAAGGGCTTGTAACCGGTCGTATTTTTTCTAGGACAGAAGTCATCCGCTGGAAAGGCTCGCTCGACGAAGAAGTCGAAGGCATCCTCTACTACCCGGCGAACTACGAAGCTGGAAAAAAATATCCGGTGATCACCATGATTCATGGAGGTCCTACCGGATGGGATTCGGACGCGTGGGATGACAACTGGGCCTATCCCGTAAATCTGATGACGCAGCGCGGCGCGTTCGTACTGCGCCCCAATTATCACGGCAGCGCCAACTACGGATTGAAATGGGTGGAATCGATTTGCTGCGGCAAGTATTACGACCTGGAGACGCCGGACATCAATATGGGCGTCGACTACTTAATTTCCAAGGGCATGGCCGATCCGGATAAGGTTGCGACGCTGGGCTGGTCCAACGGCTCGATTCTTTCGATCAGCTTGATCACCACGTATCCCGCGCGTTACAAAGCGGCGAGCGTGGGC
>DATEWL010000608.1:0-2199 GCA_035258025.1 Candidatus Acidiferrum sp.
GTAACTCTGGACCTTCCCTCCACATCCGAGGAGACTCAACGATTGATCAAGGCTAAACAAGATCAGATCAGAGATTTTCAAGACGCGATCGATAGATTGAACAAAGATCTTCCCGATGCTCTGCAGGACCGGAAGCCTGAAATACAAAAGGAGATCGAAACATTCAAGGGCTATTTGCAAAAAGCCCAACTTGAGCTTAGCGTATTGCAAGATCACTTCCAGGATTTGGCCAAAACTCAACCCAGCGAGACACCCCCTTCGCCTCCCGCTCCGTCGCCTCCGTCTCCTAGACCCTCCACTGGGAATCCCTAGTAGCTTGCTGGGCCAAGAAAATGAGTCGCCGCGGAGGTTGGGAATTGCTCATGCGTGCCTACAGCATATCCTCGCTGTATAATGGTTGGATGCGTAACAGCCAGGGAAGCGCGCCGATGCACGGCACTACGGTTTTGTGCGTGCGCAAAGACAATAAGGCCGTGTTGATTGCCGATGGCCAGGTGACCATGGGCGACCATGTGATGAAGCATACGGCGCGGAAGACCCGGCGGCTCTACAACGATAAAGTTATCGCCGGTTTTGCCGGGTCTACCGCCGATGCCATTTCGCTGTTCGAGCGATTTGAGGGCAAACTCCAGGAACACTCCGGCAATTTGCAGAAAGGCGCCGTCGAGCTGGCCAAGGAGTGGCGCAAGGATCGCGCGCTGCGGCATCTCGAGGCGCTGCTTATTGTCGCCGATTCGAAAGCCACATTTCTGCTTTCCGGTAATGGCGATGTGATTGAGCCGGATGATGGTTTGTGTGCCATCGGCTCCGGCGGGACGTATGCTTTGGCCGCGGCGCGCGCCTTGATCAAACATTCGAAGCTCGGCGCGAAAGATCTGGCCATGGAAGCAATGCGCATCGCGAGCGAGATTTACATTTATACCAATGCGAACTTTACCGTCGAAGAACTCTAGGGGTCGCGCGATAATACGCGGGACCGGTTTCGCGCATCCAACGAATTGCGCAACAGTGGATCGCACACAAGAAGTCTGTAGAAAAAGAGATTGGACATTTCATGAGCAGCAAGACCGATAAAGAAGTTGTTTTCATGCCGGGCGGCAACGGCGCCGCGCCCGTAGAAGAAGAGCAGCTTCTCCCGGCGCTCGACGACATGACTCCGCGCGAAATTGTCGTGGAACTCGATAAATACATCGTCGGGCAAAACGCGGCTAAGCGCGCTGTCGCTGTAGCCTTGCGCAATCGGGTCCGCCGCCAAAAACTTCCGCCGGAGATCGCCGAGGATGTGCTTCCCAAGAATATTTTGATGATTGGTCCGACGGGAGTCGGCAAGACAGAGATTGCACGCCGCCTCGCGCGTCTGGCCGGGTGCCCATTCGTCAAAGTGGAAGCCTCGAAATACACCGAAGTTGGCTATGTGGGCCGCGATGTGGAATCTATGGTTCGCGATCTCGTGGAGACTTCCATCGACATGGTTCGTGAAGAAAAGCTCGATGAAGTCGCCGATCGCGCTGAACAGGCCGCCGAAGAGCGCGTTCTGGATCTCTTGCTTCCGCCATCACCGCCGGCCGCGCCTGGCACGACCGAAGCGGAAGCCGCGGCGCAGCGCGAGCAAACGCAGCGCACACGAGAAAAGCTCCGCGCCCAGCTTCGGGAAGGCAAGCTCGATCAGCGCATGGTCGACCTTGAAGTCCGGGAACGTTCCATGCCTTCGTTTGAAATCATCTCGAATCAAGGCGTCGAGGACATGGACGTGAATATGAAGGACATGTTCTCCAACCTCTCCGGCCTTTTTGGCCAGCAGAAGAAAAAGCGCAAGATGTCCGTCGCCGACGCTTTCGAATACCTGATTCAAGAGGAAGAAAACAAGCTGCTGGACATGGACCAGGTGACGCGTATTGCCGTCGAGCGCGCCGAGCAGATGGGCATCATCTTCATCGACGAAATCGACAAAGTTGCCGGGCGCGAATCCGGCCACGGACCAGATGTTTCGCGCGAAGGCGTTCAGCGGGACATTCTGCCGATCATTGAGGGCACCACAGTCAACACGCGCTACGGGATGATTCGCACCGATCACATTTTGTTCATCGCCGCGGGCGCTTTCCACGTTACAAAACCGTCGGACCTCATCCCCGAGCTTCAAGGCCGCCTCCCGATTCGCGTGGAACTGCAATCGTTAAAAGAAGAAGATTTCATACGCAT
>DATEWL010000609.1:0-7013 GCA_035258025.1 Candidatus Acidiferrum sp.
GTGATGGTGGATGTGACTCGGCTCGAGGACAACATGGAGGTCTGGCGGACACCGGCTCGGATCGTCGCTGCACTTGCAGGCTCGCTGGGGGCGCTGGGGCTGCTACTCGCGTCGATCGGGGTCTACGGGGTGGTGTCCTACGCAGTGAGCCGGCGCACACGTGAAATTGGCATTCGCATGACGCTGGGAGCGGACGGGCGAGACGTCATGAACCTGATGCTGCGGCAGAGTATACGCCCCGTACTCGTCGGCGGCGCGATTGGGATTGTTGGTTGCGCGGCAGTTTCCTGGGTTCTGTCCCGCATGCTGTTTGGAATCAGCGCGCGCGATCCAATAGCGTTCGTGTTTGTGCCTTCGTTTTTGGTGGCAATCGCGCTGTTTGCAAGCTACGTCCCGGCCCGGCGAGCCACGAGAGTAAATCCCGTCGTAGCGCTGAGATATGAATAGTTTTGAAATTGGGGCTGATTGGGGGAACCATTGGGCGAGGCGTTGCGTATTCCCTGTTACAAAGGATTGAGTGTGGTGCGCCAGACATATCAAGGGTTTGTACGTCAAATACGTGGAGTGTTGCGGGTGGCCATGTCTCAAGTCCCATCGATGGTTGAGAAACGGCCGCTACCGCAGTCCTCACTTCGGTACTGGTACTCGCCCTCAAGGTGGAGCGAGGCGTCTTTTAGAGGGCTCGGAACCCGATTTGGGGCAAAAACAGGCGCAAAGGTGAACGCGTAATGCAGAGTTTCTGGAAAGACATCACCTTCGGATTTCGCATGCTGGCCAAGAGCCCCGGCTTCACGGCCATCGCCGTGATTACGCTGGCATTAGGCATTGGTGCGAACACCGCAATCTTTTCCTTGATGAATCAGGTTTTGCTGCGCGAGCTACCGATCAAGAATCCGGACCAGCTCGAAATCTTGCGAGCGCCCGGACCGCAGTCGGGTCATATTTCCACCGACGGCGATTCGACAGAATCGTTCTCGTACCCAATGTACAAAGGGCTGCGGGATACGAATGCCGTGTTTTCTGGAATTTTGGCGCGCTATGGATTTGCGGCAAGTGTTGCCAGCCGCGGACAAACAGACAGGGCGACCGGAGAAGTCGTAACCGGAAATTATTTTGAGGTGCTGGGAGTTCAGCCGGCGATTGGCCGCGTATTCAGCCAGGATGATGACCGCGTACCGGGAGCGCAGCCGGTCGTCGTGCTCAGCCACTCTTACTGGACTCGCCATTTCGGCGGCGACCCGAGCGTGCTGAACAAAGTTCTGTTGATCAACAACGTGGAAATGACCGTGGTAGGCGTCTCGCAAGCGGGATTTTCAGGCGTACAGGTCGGCAAGACGCCGGATCTATATGTGCCGATGATGATGACGCAGCAGATGACACAGTACGGCGAGACGCTCGATCGCTGGAATGACTACTGGATGACCCTGCTGGCACGCCGGAAGCCGGGCGTTTCAGAAAAACTGGCGGAGGCGGGGATCAACGCAGCGTACAAACCATTATTGGAAGAGCAACTCCCGCAGATGAAGTCCAGCTGGAACGGACAGAAACGCAAGCAATTTCTGGAAAAGAAAATCTTGCTTTCGTCCGGTGCGCGCGGGCGCACGGTTGTCCAGCGAGACTCGGGAGCGCAAATCATCACGCTGTTCGTGATGGTTGCATTGGTGCTTCTGATTGCGTGCACGAACGTGGCGAATCTGCTGCTGGCGCGAGGCGCCGCTCGCCAACGGGAGTTCGCCATTCGAACAGCGCTGGGGGCCAGCCGAGGAAGAATGGTCCGGCAGTTGCTGATCGAATCCCTGTTGTGCGCCTTTGGCGGCGGCGCGTTGGGACTTTTGCTTGGCACGTGGTTGATGCGCATACTCACGCCGATCGTGGGAGCGAACACCGGAATTCGTGGATTGACTCAGAATCTAGATACTGGCGTTTTGCTGTTTGCCATTGGCGCGACTCTGCTTTCGGGAATCCTCTTTGGAATCATTCCGTCCTGGCGTGTGACGAGACTGGGAGTCTCGGACGTCATCAAGGATCAGGGTTCGACATCGTCCGCAAGCGTGGCGCATGTCGGCTTCCGTAAATTGTTGGTTGCCGGGCAAGTGGCGTTTACGATGCTGCTCCTCGCGGGCGCCGGCCTCTTCATGCGCTCGCTGTGGAACCTGCGGAATCAGGATTTGGGACTGAAGACGGATAACGTCATTACGTTTTCGATTCAGCCCTCGCTCAACGGATACGACACTCCGCGGTCCATTGCGCTGTTGGATCAGACTCGCGCGCGAATCGCCTCCATACCCGGCGTGAGATCGGTCGGGTCCGGAGATGTGGCCACGCTTTCCGGCGATGACGAGGGAAGCAATATTACCGCCGAAGGAGGCCCGCAGCTCGCGGAAGAGCTCCAGGACGTGGACCGGGTTGCAATCAGTCCGAATTACTTTTCCACTCTGGGCGTGCCTCTATTGTCTGGACGCGAATTAACGGAGGCGGACGGAGCTACGGCGCCAAAGGTTGCGCTAGCGAGCGAATCGATGGTCAAGCGGTTCTTTCCAGGGCGGAATCCGCTGGGGCTGCATTTCGCATTTGGAGGCGGCGACAAGGTTGTGCCGGATATCGAAATTGTTGGCGTTGTTAAAGATGTCAAGCAAGAGCACGTGAGCACTGCGATTCAGCCGTATGTCTATATCCCCTATGCGCAAAGGCAAAAGATTACAGGAATGACCTTTTACGTGAGGTCGGAACGGGATCCTCTGCTGCTTGCTTCGAGCTTGCAAGATACTGTGCGACAGTTGGACGCGAATTTGCCAGTATATGACCTGAAGACCATGCAACGCGTGGTGGAAGAGGATCTGTTTTCAGCGCGAATGGTCGCGGTGCTTTCGGCATGTTTCGCCGGTCTCGCAGCGTTGCTGGCGGCCCTTGGAATTTATGGAGTTCTAGCCTATGTCGTCGTGCAGCGCACGCGAGAGATCGGCATTCGCATGGCACTCGGCGCGGTTGCAGGCCAAGTGCGATTGCTGATCGTCAAGGAAGTTGGATCGATGGTGCTGATAGGGGTGGGAGTGGGACTTCCACTTGCCTATGGGTTGGCGCGGTTCAGCGAATCGCTATTGTATGGCGTCCACGCGGGAGACCCTCTGGTCTATGCTTTGGGGCTGGGATTGATCGCGCTGATAGCGCTTGCGGCTTGCTTTATTCCGGCGAGGCGTGCCACACGAGTCGATCCCTTGGTGGCGCTGCGCTATCAGTAAGTGAAACGGCTTTAGGCAGGAGGCACGGCAGTCGGGGCTTGGCAAAACGAATTTGCAGAATGGGTTTCAAGACTAAACTTGGCTAAGGAGACGAAATGTCAGACGCACCTACACTCATTAAAATGGAAGGCGTTAAGAAAGTTTTCTACACGGACGAAGTCGAGACGCACGCTCTTGAGGAAATCCACCTTGAGATCAAGAAAGGTACGTACATCTCCATTGCTGGGCCTTCGGGCTGCGGCAAGTCGACGCTGCTTTCGATCCTGGGCTTGCTCGATTCGCCGAGCGATGGAAGCTACATGCTGAACGGCCAGCCTGTCGGCAAACTCTCGATCAGCGAACGCACGCGCATCCGCAATCGCGAGATTGGCTTTATCTTCCAGGCGTTCAACCTGATCGGCGACCTCACGGTGTATGAAAACGTTGAGCTGCCGTTGACGTACCGCGGCACGAGCTCAGCGGAACGCAAGCAGAAGGTGCAGAACGCGCTCGAGCGCGTGGGCATGGCGCACCGCCTGCGGCATTATCCCTCGCAACTCTCCGGCGGTCAGCAGCAGCGTGTGGCCGTGGCTCGTGCACTGGTTGGCGATCCTCTCATCCTGATGGCTGACGAGCCGACTGGAAACTTGGACTCGAAGAACGGCGAAGCCGTCATGGAATTGCTGCGCGATTTGCACCGCAACGGCGCGACCGTTTGCATGGTGACGCACGACCAGCGCTATGCAAATTTCGCCGAACGCACGATTCACCTGTTTGATGGCCGCATCGTCGAAGAAACCAAGGAAGCCGGCGTTAGCGCTTAAGGGCGTCCGGCCAAGGGGCGCTCCATGGGAACCATTGGGCAGGACATCCGCTATGGTGTGCGGATGCTCGTCAAGCATCGTCTTACAACGTTGGTCTGTATTGCGGCCCTGGCGCTGGGCATCGGCGCGAATGCGGCGATGTTCAGCTTGGCCGAAGCCTTCCTGCTACACCCCGTTCCCTTCGAAAACGCAAACCGTCTTGTGGCACTAGTGGATTCACACACAGACGCGAATGGCGTCAGTTTCGGGCAGGACCAGAGTCCTGTTGCGCCCGCCACGTACTTCGAGTGGAAAAAGGAAGCGCATTCATTTGATGAAATTACAGCGTACGCGTGGGACGAGCTCAACCTGACTGGCAACCCCTCACCCCAAAAAGTTCAAGCCTTTCAGGTATCAGCGAATTTTTTCGAGACAGTTGGTGTTCAGCCGCAACTCGGCCGTATGTTTCTCTCCGAAGAGGAGGAGCCGGGCAAGGACCAAGAAATCATTTTGGGCCACGCTCTGTGGGAGCAGCGGTACGCCTCGGATCCTCGGGTCATCGGCAAGAATCTCAAAGTAAACGGCAAGAGCTTCACAATCGTCGGTGTGATGTCCAAGGGATTTGACTTTCCGAAACCAGCAGAGGCATGGATACCGCTTTCGTTCGATGTGAAAGAGAAGTTGCGGCGGGATAGCCGTTGGCTGTTTGTTCTTGGAAAGCTCAAACCCGGCGTTCCGTTCGCGCAAGGCGCCGCGGAAATGCAATCGATCGCGCAGCGCCAAGCCGAGGCGTATCCGGACACCAACAAGGGCTTTCGGCTATATCCGCGGCCCCTCGAGGAATTCGTTACCGGCGACCTCACGCGTCAGTACACCTTCTTGCTATTAGGCGCGGTTGGGTTTGTTCTGCTGATTGCCTGCGCGGATGTGGCCAACGTACAGTTTGCGCGGGTGACCGGCCGTCAAAAAGAATTGGCCGTGCGCACCGCGATGGGAGCGAGCCGGAGCCGCATCATCCGCCAATTGCTGACCGAAAGCATACTGCTTTCCCTGGCGGGTGCCGTGGTTGGCCTGCTCTTCGCGGAGTGGGGTATTTATATAATATTGAAATATATGCCTCCGGAGGTCGCGAGATTCATCGCGGGCTGGAACACCATCAGGCTCGATACCTATGCATTTTTATTTACGCTGGGCATTGCAGTCGCCAGCGGGATAATTTCCGGGATCGCGCCTTCCTGGTTGCATTCGCAGACGCAAATCAGTGAGACCCTGAAAGAGAGTGGCCGCGGAGCAAGCACAGGGCCCTCGCGCCATCGCTTGCGGAGCGTTCTTGTTGTGGCTGAGATTGCGCTCGCCCTCGTACTCTTAGTGGGAGCCGGGCTTCTCGTGAAGGGATTCCGCGCGCTTATCGTCGTGCACGAGAACTACCATCCCGAATCGGTCCTGACGCTAACCTTGAACTTGCCCGAAGATCAGTACCGGCAAAAGCCTGGGCGTGCGGCGTTCCACGAACAAGTCTTGCAGCGGCTCGCTGCTGTTCCGCACGTCCAATCCGCTGCGCTCGCCACTTACGTGCCTTATGCAAACGGGGGAGGCACGGGCGTGGGGCCGTTCACCATCGAAGGACGCGCGCCCCAAGAGCGAGGCGAGGCCATCAGCTCGATTGTTGAAACGGTCAGCCCGAATTATTTTCGCTTAATGAATATCGACCTGCGAGACGGGCGTGAGTTGGATGAATCGGATGTCGACGCCACGCTGCCCGTGGCGGTTATAAGCCGGCTCGTCGCGACGCGTTATTTCCCCGGAGAAAATCCGATCGGAAAAAAAATCAAGATTGGCAAAGCCGATTCAGCTGACGTTTGGATGACGATTGTCGGAATCGTCGACGATATCCACTACACCTGGATCGACAAGCAAGAATTGCCGACGATTTATCGAAGTTACCGCCAGGCTCCTCCCTTCTACGCATTCCTGGTTTTACGAACCGTGGGCAATCCCCTCACGTTCGTTCCCGCCGTGAGAAGTGAGGTCGCCGCAGTGGATCCAGACCTGCCGCTTTACGACGTGTTGCCCTTTAATAAGGTGATCGCCAATTCCATTGTGGGCATCGCCTATGTCGCCGCCATGATGGCCATTCTGGGGCTTATCGCTCTGGTCCTGGCTTCGGTTGGGATTTATGGAGTGATGTCTTACTCCGTCGGCGAGCGCACGCATGAGATCGGCGTGCGCATGGCTATGGGTGCAACCTCAAAAGACGTCCTGAGACTTATCCTACGAAACGGGCTGTCCCTGACGATTGTCGGCATGGCTATCGGTCTCCCGCTGGCCTTGGGGTTTGCCTATCTCCTTTCGAGCCTCCTCTTTGGTGTAAAAGCCGCCGATCCATTTGCCTTCCTAGGACTGCCCCTGCTTCTGGCTGGTGTTGCGACAGTCGCCTGCTACCTCCCCGCGCGGCGCGCCGTGCGCCTGGATCCGCTCGCGGCCCTGCGCTATGAATGAAGCGGGACCGGCGGTCGGAAGTCGCGGCTGCTTTGGCGTCCCTCGCGCCCGCGAACGCCAGATTCCCGGCTAGCCCCACAGTGGCACAAGTCCCTTGGATTAAGTGTGATAGTCTCGAAACGGAATAGGAATTCCGGCGTTATCTTATTTAGCGCCTAAGGAGCGAGCGTGGAACCTCTGATTCAGATGCGAAACTTGGAGAAAGTTTACGAAGCGGGCGGCAGCAAGTTTTATGTTTTGCGCCGCATCTCACTGGATATTCAACCGGGTGAATTTGTTACGTTCATGGGACCTTCGGGAGCGGGGAAGTCCACGCTCCTGAGCATTATAGGGATGCTCGATGGTTCTTGGACGGGCGAATACTACTTTAACGGCGAGCCGGTCCACCGCCTCAACGTAAAGAAGCGCAACGAGCTTCACAAGGCCAACATCGGCTTCGTGTTCCAGAGCTATCATCTGATCGACAATCTGACGGTGTTTGAAAACCTGGAAA
>DATEWL010000610.1:0-3092 GCA_035258025.1 Candidatus Acidiferrum sp.
ATCAAGGTGGTTTCAGACGAGAAGTATGGTGAGGTTTTGGGGATTCACATCATCGGGCCGTTGGCGACGGAGATTTTGGCGGAAGCGGCGGCGACGTTGAACCTTGAGGGCACCATCGACGACATGATGAACATGATTCACGCGCATCCCACGGTTTGGGAGGGGATGGGGGATGCGTTTGCATCTGTGCGAGGGTTACAGATTAACGTTTGAGATCTAGAAAGAAAAATCGAGCCGTGGTGAAGAGTTTCCTGATTATCGATTTGGGGTTGATTGGATACGCTGAGGCGTATGCGTTGCAGAGGCGTATTGTTGCTGCGCGCAAGGCGGATGCGATCGGGGATGTACTTTTGCTTTGCGAGCATAGGCCGGTGATTACGCAGGGGCGGAACGGGAAACGCGAACACTTGCTGGTTGCGGAGAATGTGCTGAGGCAGCGGAATGTGGAGTTTTATGAGTCTAGCCGCGGGGGAGATGTTACGTATCACGGACCTGGGCAGTTGGTGGGTTATCCGATTTTGCAGCTCGGCGCGATTCGCAAGGATGTTGTTTGGTATGTGCGGATGCTCGAAGAGGTGATGATCCGGGCTTCGGCGCAGTTTGGGATTTGCGCACGGCGCGAAGAGGGGAAGACTGGGATTTGGGTGGCGGCGGAAAACAAGGAATTTACACAGACTGCGCAGAGGACGCAGAGCTCACAGAGAGAAGAGTGCGCGGCGGAGAAGTTGGGTGCGATTGGAGTGCATATCAGCCGGTGGGTGACTTCGCATGGATTTGCTTACAATGTTGCGACGGATTTGCGGAATTTTGATTTGATTGTGCCTTGCGGAATTGCGGGGCGGAAAGCGACTTCACTGGAAAAACTGTTGGGGCGTGCCGTAGATATAAGTGAAGTCGCGCCCAAGATGGGGCGGCACTTTGGGGAAGTGTATGGGATGGAAATGAAGGCGGGCTCGCGAAAAGAATTGTTTGAGAAGCTGGAGATTGCCGAACAGGCAATCGCGGTACCGGCTTAGGAGTGGGACAGACATTCTTGTCTGTCACTTGCGGTTTGCACGGAAGTAAAGGAAGGGAGACAGGCAGGATTGCCTGTCCCACCGGAGCAAGAATGAAGAAGGAATTGACGCGACAGCAGTATCTGGATTTGTACTACTACATGCGGCTGAACCGCGCCGTGGAAGACACGATGGTGAAGCTCTTCCGGCAGAATAAAATCGTCGGGGGGTTGTACTCGAGTTTGGGGCAGGAAGCGATTTCGGTTGGGACGGCTTACGCGCTGGAAAAGAAGGATTGGCTGGCGCCGATGATTCGGAATATCGGGGCGCTTTTGGTGAAGGGCGTGCCGCCGCGCGACGTTTTTATGCAGCACATGGCGAAGTACGATTCGCCGACAAAGGGCAAGGATGGGACGAGCCACTTTGGCGATTTAGAGAAGCTACACATCGTTTCGCCGATTTCGATGCTGGGCGATTTGATTCCGGTGATGACCGGCGTGGCCATGGCGGGGCGCTACCTGGGGCAGAAAATCGTAACAATGACGTGGATCGGCGACGGCGGGAGTTCGACCGGTGTGTTTCACGAAGGATTGAATTTTGCGGCGACGCAGAAGGCGCCCTTCGTGTTGATCCTGGAAAATAATTTGTGGGCTTATTCGACGCCGGTGAAGCGGCAGGTACCGCTGGAGAATCTAGCGGACCGCGCGAAGGCCTACGGAATTTCGAGCTACATCGTGGACGGCAATGACGTGGTCGCCGTGTACTCGACGACGCGGGAAGCGGTGGAACGGGCACGCGCAGGAGAAGGGCCGATTCTGATCGAAGCGAAGAGCTTTCGCCGGCTGGGTCACGCGCAGCATGATCCGGCCGAGTATGTGCCGAAGGAGATGCGGGCTTATTGGGAAGGCCGCGATCCCATCGCGCTGTATGAAAAGTTTCTGATGGGCGAGAAGCTGCTTGACGCAAAGAGCAAGAAGGAAATGGAAGAGAAGATCGACACGCTGCTCGCGGAAGAGCGGGAGTTCGCGGAGAATTCGCCGATGCCACCGCCGGAGTTTGCCGCGACGGGCGTGTATTGCACTGGCGACGACTGCCACAAGATCCAGCCGAAGTGGGAGCGGCCGATTTCCGAAGTGACGCCGCCGAAGTCGAGCGTCAAAGCGGTGTGGACGGTGGCGGGATTTGGGTCCGGCAAAAGTTCGGGCGGCGCAATCGCACCGATTCATTTCGGAGACACGAAGAATACGATCGAGATTCCGGCGAGCGGTGGAAAGGCTTCGGGAAAAAATGGGGCGACGCCTGCCGTGAAAAAATCAGGGAAAGCGGCGGTAACTTCGGGCGCCTCTCGAAAGGTGAAGAGGTAGCCATGGCGGAGACCAACGGAACGCAAATCACGTTTCTCGAAGCCATCAAGCAGGCGATGTTTGAAGAGATGGAGCGGGATCCTGCGGTAGTGCTACTCGGAGAAGACGTCGGTGTGTACGGTGGAGCGTTCAAGACGAGCGAGGGTTTGCTGGAGCGGTTTGGCTGGGAGCGCGTGATCGATACGCCGATCAGCGAGAGCGCGATCATCGGCGCAGCTTGTGGAATGAGTTACGCCGGTTTACGCCCGATTGCAGAGCTGCAGTTCATCGACTTTATCGTGTGCGCGTTCAACCAGATCACGAATTTCGTGGCCAAGGGACATTATTTGTGGAACGCGCCGGCACCCATGGTCATGCGCGGGCCGTCGGGCGGCGGCGTGCATGGGGGCCCGTTTCATTCGGCGAACCCGGAAATGTATTTCGTGCATACGCCGGGCTTGAAAGTGATTTATCCTTCGACGCCTTACGATGCTAAGGGATTGCTGAAGGCGGCCGTTCGCGACAACAATCCGTGTCTTTTCTTCGAGCACAAATTTCTTTACCGGCGGATCAAGGGTGAAGTTCCTGCTGAGGACTACACCGTGCCGATCGGCAAAGCCATTGTGCGGCGCGAGGGGAAACACCTAACAATTATTTCCTACGCGGCGATGATGCATGCGTCTTTGGAAGCGACAGACGCGCTGGCAAAAGAAGGTATCGAGGCGGAAGTGATCGATTTGCGAACGCTGCTGCC
>DATEWL010000611.1:0-3453 GCA_035258025.1 Candidatus Acidiferrum sp.
CGTCCATGTTGACGCCGTTGCCGTGTACCGCTTGCCCGATGTTGTGGCCCGTGCGATGGAAAAAATATTTGCCGTAACCCGCTTTTTCAATCACTTTGCGCGCGGCCTTGTCCACTTGCCATCCCTGTAGCAGTTTCCCTGCTGCGACACTCGATTGAATCAGTTCGACCGCTTTGTCCCTGGCCTCTCGCACAATTCCAAAAACCTTCGCCATTTTCTCCGGAACTTTCGCCCCCAGATACCCGATCCAGGTTATGTCGTAGTAGACGCTTCCCGCCGCTTTCGTTTTTCCCCAGACGTCCAGTAGCAGCAAATCTCCTTCGCGAATGGGCGAAGCCGATTCCAGTGTAGGACCGTAGTGCGGATCGCTCGCGTGAGGGCCGACAGCTACATCCGGCCCCTGTTCCAGAGTAATCCCGGCTGCTTCAAATTCCTTCAGAATCCAGAGTTTCAAATCGTATTCCGTAAACGTCTTCTTTTCGCGAACGTTTTTTGCGGCAAGTTGAAACGCTTCTCGCACGACCCGGTCAATCACCGCACCCGCTGCCAGGTGTGATTCAAGCTGCGCCGGGCTCCAGCACGCTTCATATTTCTGCACCAAGTCAGCGGAGCTCAAGACCTTCACTCCAGTGCTTCGAACAAGCTCAATCGTTCCCGCGTCCACCATCGCCACGTAAGGGATGGCGTTCTTCGGTGAATACTGCATCGCGACATTCTTCGCGCGCCCCAGAAGTTTGCGAAGGTTCTTCCTTAGTTCTTCTTGCCCCGCGTAAAAGAATGTCTCGCCTGGCAACGCCGCCAGCGATTCCGTTTCGATCTTGTGCACCAACTTGCGTGGCGTACCTTTCGCAGGAATAAAGTAATACCAACGGCGCGTGCGCATCCCTGGAGGAAGTTGCAAAATGCCCTGCGCAATGGGATCGCGTCCGCGAAAATCGTAAAAGAGCCAGCCATCCAGTTTCGCGGCTCGCAGGTCGCTCTGTATTCCGTTGATATCTGCGCTCATGTTGAGAAGTTGTTCTTGCCACTCACGAATGCTCGCTCCGACAAACGTTGCGTCACGCCTCGTACGCCAAAAGCCCCAGCACTTGCTGTTTCGTTACGCCGCGAATTTCGATGCGTTTTGTTCGGCTGCGTTCACCGCCAAGAATTCTAACAGCCGACTTGGGCGTTTTCAAAAGATGCGCGAGGAATTCGACCAGCGCCTCGTTCGCCCGGTTTTCCACCGCTGGCGCTTGCAGACGGATTCTCAGAGCGCCCTCCATGACCCCAACGATTTCGTCCTTGCTCGCCCGCGGCTGCACGCGAACGGCAAACGAAACGGTACCTGCCGCAAGGTTCTCCGCGATTTCCGCAAACATCGCGTGCTCACCAAGCCCGTTCATACTGGACGGGAGCCTTTATTTTCACATCGAGAGCTTTCGCGGCTCTCCGTGGCCAATACGGATCGCGCAGTAGCTCACGCGCGAGAAACACGAGGTCCGCTTGCTCGGTCGCCAGGATCGTCTCCGCCTGCACTGCCTCGCTAATCATCCCCACGGCTCCAGTAGCAATACCAGCTTCCTTGCGAATCGCCTCCGCGAATCCAGTCTGATATCCCGGCCCCAAAGGAATTTTCACTCCGGGCACCGTGCCCCCGCTCGAAACATCCATCAAATCGACGCCTAGCGGCTTCAAATGCCGCGCCAGTTCAATCGTCTGCAGCAAATCCCAGCCGCCTTCTTTCCAATCGGTTGCTGACACGCGCACGAAAAGAGGTAACCTCTGCGGCCAAACTTCCCTTACCGTGCCAACGACCCGTCTCACAATGTGAACTCGGTTTTCAAATTTGCCGCCGTACTCGTCAGTCCGCGTATTGGATAGCGGCGACAAAAATTGGTGCAGCAAGTATCCATGCGCGGCATGGATTTCGATAACTTCAAAGCCAGCAGCCAACGCGCGTTCCGCAGACTTCTTGAATGCCGCGACAATTTCTTCAATCTCGCCCTTGGACAACTCATGTGGCAGCGTATAGCCTGCGTCAAACGCCAGCGCGCTCGGCCCAACCGGCTCCCAACCGCCATCTTGCACAGAGACGGGCTTGCCTCCAGTCCAAGGTGGCGCAGTGCTTGCCTTTCTCCCCGCGTGCGCGATCTGCATTCCCGGCACCGCGCCGTGCGACCGAATAAATTCCGAAATCGGCTGCCATGATTTGATGTGCGCATCTTCGTAAATTCCGGTGTCCGCCGACGAAATTCTTCCACGCTTTTCCACGGCGCTCGCCTCGGTAAATACCAGCCCCGCGCCTCCAATCGCCCTGCTGCCCAGATGTACGAGGTGCCACGCCTGCGGATGGCCGTCCTTCGCGGAGTACTCGCACATCGGCGAAACCACAATCCGGTTTTTCAACTCGATCTCTCGTATGCGCAATGGACTAAAAAGCTTCATCCCTGTCTCCCGCAGAATTCATTGACCAACCTTCGCCACATCGCGCGTTCCAAATAACGCCGTCCCAACGCGCACTTCCGTCGCCCCTTCTTCAATCGCCACTTCAAAGTCGTGCGACATTCCCATCGACAGCACTGGCAGCGAAGAGCCAAGCCGCCTTGTCAACTCGTCACGCAATTCTCTCAGTCGCCTAAAATGCAGTCTGGCCTCCTCTGAATCTTCAGCAAAGGGCGGAATGCACATTAGCCCAGTAAGCTCTAACATAGGCAACGCGGCTATTTTTTCCGCTAGCGCTGGAAGATCTCTCACGTCAGCGCCGGTTTTCGTTTCTTCCTCCGCGATGTGTACTTCGATGAGCACACGCATCCTTTCGGTTACACCTGATTCGCTCCTTGCCCGGTCCAATCGCTGCGCCAGTGCAGAATCATCCACGGAATCAATCGCATGGAAGAGCTTGGCCGCCCTCGCCGCCTTATTACTCTGCAAATGCCCGATCAGATGCCAAGTCGCATTCAAATCTTGCAAACCGCCCTGTTTCCCTTCCCACTCCTGTACGCGGTTTTCTCCAAAGTGCCGCAACCCCGCCGCATAAGCTTCTCGAATCGCGTCGGCAGGATGAGTCTTTGAAACTCCAATGAGAGTGATTTCTCCAGCTCGCCGTCCAGCTCGCTGCGCGGCAGCAGAAATACGTTCTTGCACTCGCTGCAGGTTTTCTCGAATCGATGTCATCGCCATGTTCAAATTTAAATCGTAGCATGCACAGCGTTGCAGCGTTGAGAGTCTGCGGTTAGACTGGCCTTCGCACATGACGCCACCGGGAAAACTCATAGCCATCGAGGGCATCGACGGCAGCGGCAAGCGCACACAGGTCGACTTGCTCGAAAAAGCCCTGGTCGCCAATCGCCATGCCGTCTATTCCACAGGTTTCCCCCAATACGATTCCTGGTTCGGCAAAATGGTCGGCCAATTCCTCAACGGCGATTTTGGCGCGCTCGAAACCGTTGATCCGCACTTCAGCGCGCTCCT
>DATEWL010000612.1:0-7105 GCA_035258025.1 Candidatus Acidiferrum sp.
TTATCGCTTGCGATCTTGGGGCTGGGAAGTGCATCCGGAGCGCAACAACCTGCGCCCACTCAGCCATCCGCGGCCGGCGGGCAGGCTACGATCCAAAAATCCAGCGAACCGGGCACCGTGCAGCGCATTCCGCGCCAGCAGGCCTTGACGACCGCGGCCCTCGACGGCGTCCTACGCGAAGCCACTTCCACGAACGAAACGCGGCCCGTGGCCTCAGCTCAACTCACGCTTCGCCACTTACAAAGCGGACAAGTTGTGCACGCCAACTCGTCTGTTGAAGGGGTCTTTCGCATTCTCTTGCTTCCGCCCGGCCACTACGAATTTCGCGTCGAAGCGGAGGGTTACGCTCCCTTCGCCATTGCTGATCTCGCGCTCAACGCCAACGAAGTCACCACCCTGGAAATTTCTTTAGTCAGTATCACGAATGCCGAATTTAGTTCGCGTCTTCCGCGGCTCCCTGAGCTCGGTCCCGCCGTCGCGCCTGGTTCCTCGCCCGCGCCCGGCAGCTATCGCGAGCTTCGGCATCGGCTCGATTCCGATCCCAATTACATCGCGGAACTCGCCCCGGAATACCTGCCGCCTGTCGCAGATATTTACAACGTCGTCCCTAATCGCTGGGCCCTCAATCAACCGGACTATCGCCGCTACCCACAGAAGGGCGAATATCCTTATACCAAGCCTCATTGGTACGACCCATTCAATCGCAACCGATTCAAAGGCGATGAGCCTATCTGGCCCGAAGTTCTCGGCCAACAGATTTTCTTGAATTTCACGGCTTCGTCGGAAACTTTTTTCGATGGCCGCCGCGTTCCTTCGCCCAGCGGCGTGAGCGCCGCGGAGCCCGGCAGCTCTGGTTTTTTTGGCCGCGGCGAGCAGGCTTTCTTCGATCAGACTTTGCGCTTCAGCTTCGATCTCTTCCACGGCGATACATCCTTCAAACCAGTCGATTGGCGCATTCGCATCACGCCGGAGCTAAGTCTGAACAATCTCGACGTTCGTGAGCTTGGCATCGTCAGCCCCAACGTGCTCGCTGGCACCGACCGGTTCGACAATCATCTTGGTCTCCAGGAAGCCTTCGTCGAAGTAAAGCTCCACGATCTCAGCAACAACTATGATTTTGTTTCGGTGCGTGCCGGTATCCAGCAATTCAATGTCGACTTCCGCGGATTCCTCTTCGTTGATGAACAGCCGGGCTTGCGCATCTTTGGCGACTGGAAAAGCGACCGCATCGAGTACAACGCCACGTATTTTCAATTCCTTGAGAAAAACACCAACAGCGGCCTCAATACCTTCGACCGCCGTCACCAGCAAGCTGTGCTGGGTAACGTCTATCTTCAGGATTTTTTCTTTCCCGGTTACACCGCGGAATTTGTCGGGGCGTGGAACAAAGATGATCCGAGCGTTCATTACGACGACAACGGGTTTCTCGTTCGTCCCGCGCCCATCGGCAACGTCATCAATCAAGGCCCGGGAGGCGGTCCTCTCGCGCACGGCATTCGAGTCGGTTATTTCGGCTGGCTGGGCAGCGGCCATATCCGCCGTATCAATCTCACGCACGCGTTTTATCAGGCCCTCGGCGAAGACACCTTCAATCCCATCGCTGGAAGGCCCGTCACAGTAAATGCTCAGATGGCGGCCGTCGAGCTCTCCTACGACCGCGACTGGATCCGCTATCGAGTTTCCACGTTCTACACATCCGGCGACGCCAATCCACGCGACGGCCGTGCCCGCGGCTTTGATTCGATTGACGATCTCCCGAATTTCGCTGGCGGCATATTCAGCTTCTGGAATCGCGAAGACATCCGGCTTCTCGGCTCCGGCGTTCAACTGACCACGGACGGGAGCCTGATTCCGTCGCTGCGTTCGAGCAAAGAAGAAGGCCAGGCAAATTTCGTCAATCCTGGCATTTTTCTGGCAAACGCCGGCGCGGATTTTGACATTACTCCCAAGCTTAAAGGATTCGCGAATTTCAACTACCTGCGCTTCGAACGAACCGAACCGCTCGAATATATCTTGTTCGAATCCCCCATCCGTCACAGCATCGGCGAAGACTTCGGTATCGGTGTGACCTACCGCCCGCCGCTCACCGAAAACATTATTCTCACAGGCGGCGCTTCGGCCCTGCAGCCCGGCGATGGGTTCAAAGATATCTACACGAGCCGCACACTCTTCTCGCTTTTCGGTTCAGTGAAGTTTACTTTTTGAGGAAACGCAACAGATGACCTCGCCGCGCTCATTGAAAAGCTCTTCTTTCCGAGACCTCTGCGTCCTCTGCGCCTCTGCGTTATCTTTCCTCCTGGTTTTTTATTCTGATTCGTCCTCGAAGGTCCACGCGAAACAAGACGCTACTTCAGTTCGCGGCCAATCGCTGCAAGATGCCGCTCGCAAATCGTCCGGTTGCATTTCCTGCCACACGTCGACCGACGAGCCAACGATGCATCCCACTAAAACTGTTTTCCTGGGCTGCACCGACTGCCACGGCGGCAACTCTTCCATCTCCGTCGCCGCGAGCACGCCGCCAAACTCCGCCGAGTACAATGCCTCCAAAGAGAAAGCCCACGTCCAGCCTCGCGACGCGAGCTTCAAAGACCGTTCCGCTTTACCGGAGCGCACCTACACGAAATGGCTCAAAGAATCACCCGAATTCATCAAATTTGCGAATCCCGGCGATTTGCGCGTGGCGCCGGAAACATGCGGTGCCGAAGGCTGCCATGCTAAGGAAGTTCGCGCTTCTTCGACCAGCATGATGACCCACACAGGTCTTCTGTGGGGTGCAGCTCTTTACAACAACGGCGGCTACCCGACAAAAAATACCCATTTCGGCGAAAGCTATGACCGCGACGGCAAGCCCCAATCCATCAAAACTTTTCCTCCTCCCTCACCAGAAGAGACTCGCGCCAAGGGTGTTCTACCGCAGCTAGATCCACTCTACCGTTGGGAAATTTCTCAGCCGGGAAACGTCCTGCGCGTTTTTGAGCGCGGCGGACAAAAAAAGTCTGAGCTGGGCAATCCCAATCGCCAAGAAGACCCCGGCAAGCCCGACGCCAAACTCAGTAACCGTGGCTTTGGCACGGAACTCCGCACCGATCCCGTCTTCCTAGGTTTGCAGAAAACGCGTCTGGTCGACCCTGTCATGTCGTTGCCCGGCACCAACGATCATCCCGGCGACTACCGCGCAAGCGGCTGTACCGCGTGCCACGTCGTTTACGCAAACGATCGCGACCCATCTCACTCAGCATCGTATGCGCAATTCGGCCACTCCGGTTTCAGCGCTTCTTCCGATCCTACCATTCCCAAAAACGAGCCCGGCCATCCCATCCGGCATGTCTTCACGCGCTCCATCCCTTCGAGCCAATGCATGGTCTGCCATATCCATCCCGGCACGAATATGCTCACGACGTATTTCGGCCTTACCTGGTGGGACAACGAAATCGATGGCGACAAAATGTATCCGCCGCAACAACGCAACCCCACGGAAGAGCAACGCTACCAATCCTATTTGCGCAATCCAGAAGGAGCCGCGGCCCGCGGCTTCTGGAGCGATGAAAAATTTCTCGAAAATCTAGGCAGCCCTGAATTCAACGCGAAATTAAAAACCACGCGATTCGCCGATTTCCACGGCCACGGCTGGGTTTTCCGCTCCGTCTTCAATCACGACCGAAAAGGGAATTGGCTCGACAAGGACGGCAAGCAGATCGCGTTCGATGATCCGGACCGCTTCGGCAAAGCCGTCCACCTCGCCGACATCCATCTCGAAAAAGGAATGCAGTGCAACGACTGCCACTTTGCGCAGGACAATCACGGCAACGGCAAAATTTACGCCGAACCGCGAGCCGCAGTCGAAATCGACTGCATCGACTGCCACGGCACAATTCGCAATAAAGCCACTCTCATCACTTCCGGCCCTGCCGCGCCCGAAGGCGGTCGCCACCTAGACACTCTTCGCACTCCCTGGGGCCTTCGCCGTTTCGAATGGCGCACCGATGGCGCTGTGATTCAGCGCTCCATGTCCGAACAAAATAAAGAATGGGAAATCGTTCAGACTGCCGATTCCGTCACGCCCGGCAACGTGCATTTCAGCATGAAATCTTTTCGCGCCAAGTTAATGACCACTGACGGCACCGTCGCGCAACAAATGCCGCAAGACGACGAACATCTCGCCCACGCCAATTCCTCGATGACCTGTTACTCCTGCCATACCTCCTGGACGCCCACTTGCTTCGGCTGCCATCTGCAAATGACCGCCAACGCTCGCAAGCCCATGCTTCACAACGAAGGCCTCACCACACGCAACTACACCAGCTACAATTTCCAGGTCCTTCGCGACGACATCTATATGCTCGGCATTGACGGCACCGTCACACGCCATCGCATCGCCCCCGCGCGATCTTCCTGTGCCATTCTTGTCAGTTCGCAAAATGCGAACCGCGATTGGCTCTACTACACCCAGCAAACCATCTCCGCTCCGGGTTTCTCCGGCCAAGCCTTTAGCACATTCGTTCCGCACACCGTTCGCGTCAAAGAAACCAAGCAGTGCAGCGATTGCCACGTCTCCGCCGCCAACGACAACAACGCCTGGATGGCCCAACTCCTCCTCCAAGGCACGAACTTCATGAATTTCATGGGCCGCTACGTCTACGTCGCCACCGGCAAGAAAGGTTTCGAAGCCGTCGCCGTCGCCGAGCACGACGAGCCCGAAGCCATCTACGGCAGCGATCTCCAGCGCATCGCCTATCCCGACAATTACAAAAAGTTCGTGGACCATCGCCGCGAACTCTCCACTGCCGCAAGCCACGAAGGCAACGTTCTCGATATTCAAGCTCGCGGCGAATACGCCTACGCGGCCACCGGCACCGGCGGACTCCGCGTCTACGACATCGCCAACATAGACAACAAAGATTTCTCCCAGCGCATGATCACCGCTCCCGTTTCTCCCATTGGTCAGCGCTTCTTCGTCCCAACGAAAAATGCGCTTGCTGTCGCCTCACCGACGACCCTTGGTGTCGATCCACTCCGCCAGCAACTCCCCGAAAACGAAGAGCAACCCATACATCTCCTCTACGGTTTTCTCTATGTCGCCGACAGAGAAGAAGGCCTCGTCGTCATCGGCAATCCAAATCTAAAATCCAGCAGCCCCGGCGTAGGCACGCTTCTCGACGGCAATCCCGCCAACAATTTTCTCAAACGCGCTCTCGCTTTCAATCCCGACGGCATCCTCACCGGCGCGCACCGCATCAGTATTGCCGGCACTTACGCCTACATCCTCACCGACAAATCCCTCGTCGTCGTCGATCTCGATAATCCTCTCGCCCCGCGCGTCACAGCAACGATCGGCGCGCCAGTACTCAACGATCCTCGCGCCATCGCAGTGCAGTTCCGCTATGCTTTCGTTGCGGACCACGACGGCCTCAAGGTCCTCGACGTCACCGATCTGGCGCAACCTAAACTCATCCCTAACGGCGACGTGCCTCTAGAAGACGCTCGCAGTGTTTATGTGGCCCGCACCTACGCCTACGTCTCCGCAGGGAAGCAAGGCCTCGCCATTATTGACGTGGAAAAACCTGACGCCCCGAAGCTCGACCAGCTTTTCACCGCCGCAGGCCAGCTGAACGACGTCAACGACGTGAAAATCGGCATGGTCGCTGGCAGTGCGTTCGCCTTCGTCGCCGACGGGAAAAATGGCCTCCGCGTCCTGCAAATTGTCTCGCCCTGGGACGATCCCGCGCATTTCTCCGGTTTCAGCCCGCGCCCCGCGCCCAAGCTCATCGCCACAGCGCGAACTCGCGGCCCAGCCCTCGCCATCTCCAAAGGCATCGACCGCGATCGCGCCGTCGACGAATCCGGCAACCAACTCGCTGTCTTCGGCCGCCGCGGCGCCCGCCCTCTAAATCGCGCTGAAATGCAGCGCCTCTATCAACACCCCGCCAACGGCTCGTTCTATTCCGTCACCGACGACTCTGCCGAGTCCCCACGCTCAGCTGTGTCTTCATCTCCAACATCCATCTACGCCCGCGCCCGCAGTTGGCTCAATTCTCTTTTCTGAGGTCATGCCATGAATCGCCGCAAATTTCTCGACTCGACGCTCAAAACGATATCCTCCGCCTCTTGCGCCCCGTTTCTCGCGGGCGCACTTCACGCGCTCACCCCGCCTCAAAGCGCAACGCCGCAACGCCCTTCGAACGCCCCCCGTCCCCAACTCGCCATCACCATGGACGATCCTCGCCTCAAACTCGAATCCAACCTGCGCTGGCCTGACGCCAACTCCCGCATCCTAAAAGCTCTCGACAGCCGCAACATCAAAGCAGCTGTCTTCGTCTGCGGCATGCGCGTCGACGAATCCGACGGCTCCAAGCTTCTTTCCGCCTGGGATCAGGCCGGCCACCAAATTTGCAATCATTCCTATTCCCACCTCAACTATTGTGGCCCCACTCCTTACGCCGACTTTGCCGTCGATTTCCTGAAAAATGAAAAAATCATCGCTCCCTATCACAACAAGACTCTTCTCTTCCGCTACCCGTTCCTCAAAGAAGGCGACACCGCTGACAAGCGCGACCGTTTCCGTACTCTTCTCAAGGAAAGCGGCTATCGCGTCGGCCATGTCACCATCGACGCTTCCGACTGGTATGTCAACGAACGCATGGCCGATCGCCTGATCAAAGAACCCAAGTTCAACATCAAGCCTTATCGCGATTACCTCATCACGCATCTCCTCGATCGCGCGTCTTTCTACCGCCAACTCGCCATCGACGTCCTCGGCCGCGACATTCGCCACACCCTGCTCATCCACTACAACACGCTCAACGCCCTGGTCCTTCCCGACGTGATGGCCGCTTTTGAGACCGCTGGCTGGCAATGGATCGATGCCTCCCTCGCTTTCCAGGACGAAGTGTTCTACAGCGCCCCCAAAACCCTCCCCGCAGGAGAGAGCTTGGTCTGGGCTCTTGCGGCCGAAACCGGGCGCTTTAAAGACCGCCTCCGCTACCCCGGCGAGGACGACATCTACGAGGAACCCAAGATGAAGGTACTTGGACTTTAGTCTTGCAGACCTGATGTTACGGAGCACTTTTTTCACTTTTTCTTCGCTGTCGGTATCTCCTTCTAGACA
>DATEWL010000613.1:0-3634 GCA_035258025.1 Candidatus Acidiferrum sp.
CTGCCCGCCAAATACAGTCCGCGCACATCAGGACTCCGATGCGCGAGCCTCCCCTCGCGCATGAATTTCGCCGTCATCACCGGGTTCATGCTGTCGCGCGCGAGCGAATATTCCAAGCCCCACTCCGCTGGCGTGCGCCGCGCAAGCACACGATATTCGGCAATTCCCTCCTGCCACCATTTTTCTTCCAACAATTTGTCCAGGTACTCGGCCTGTCCAGCCGGTCCGATGCTCTGCGCCTTTGCATGGTCCATAGGGCCGAGCAGCCTCGCCGGGTACCACTCGCCTTGTTTCTCCTCCGGATTCATCACGACAGGCCGAATCATCAATCGACAGCGTTCTTCGCCACCCGGAAGCAAAAATCGCAAGTACGGCGCTTCCATCTTTCCCTTCACCGCGAGGTACGCGCACACTCCCGGCGATTGCAGCGGCAGCTTCTCGCAACGTTGTTGGCTCGGGCTTTCCTTGTGATCAAGCAACTCTAAGTACGTGGCGATCCCGCAATCGGAAACCACCGCGTCAGCAAGAAATCGTTCTCCCTCGGTAGATTCCACTCCCGTCACTCGGTCGCCTTCCGTACAAATCATCTTCGCTTTTGTGCCGTATCTGAATTCCACGCCCGCCGCTGTTGCGGCTCTTGCCAAAACTTCGGGAATCGCTCGAATCCCGTCTTTCGGATAGAAACATCCGACGGAATGAACCAACGCCGGAACAAACGCCAACGGACTCGGCGCCTCTTCCGGACGCTGCCCAGCAACGTGCGTCCAGATCGAAAGCGCATCCACGACCGGCTGCGGAAGACGTGACGCCCGCAACACCGAATGGAGCGACCGCAAGAGAAACCCCGCATGACGCCACCGTCCCCCGCCGAGCATCGACATCGGTCCAGGCGCTGAGCCGTAAAGCAAGGACCGCAGCGAGGCCTCGATCGCTCCCGTCTTGCGCACGAAGCGGAGATAGAGTTCCCCGCTTCCCGTCCAAGTGCGGTCGAGTTCCCTTGCGGTCGCAGCGTCGCTCGAATAAATGTTGACCGTAGGACGGCCTGGGGAAGCCACGCTGTAAACATGTTCGATCGCCCGCAACTCGACGTGCTCGCCGAGTTTCAATCCGACGGACGCAAACGCCCATTCCAAGCCTGGCCTGTCCAGCAAAATGTATGGCCCGGCATCAAACGAAAACCCCTCATACACATTTCCCGAAGCCAAGCCTCCAGCCTCGGCGCGCGCTTCCAACACCTGAACGCGAAATCCTTCCCGCGCCAGCCGCAGCGCAGCGGTTAACCCGCCCATCCCCCCGCCGATAACGACGACGCTCTTTTTCACTGAGATGCAGCCTGGACAGTCTGCTGCGGTTTCGTTCGGGGAAAATGCAAGCCGAGAAGTCTGCGAAGCGCCCCGCGCAAAACGCGCTGGGAGAGCGATACGCGCTGGAGCGGAGGAAACGCCGTCTCATCCATCTCAGGCACAAACAACGAGCCGCGCCCGCTCCCGAAAACGTACACCGGGTACGCCACAAAACTCAGCAAAGTCGAAAACTCAGTTTCGTAAGGCCCGCGCCACGCTGGCAAATTCTCATTCGTGCCTACAATTTCGATGCGCTCCCGCGGATCGCCAAACCAATGGCAGGCCGCGCGCAAAATATTGGTCTGCTCCGGTTCGCAGACTCCCATGTGCCGCGCCGCCACCAAATCCACGGCCAGCGCATCTTCGCCGGCGTAAACTCTTCGAGGCGAAGGCGGGCGCGGGCAACCCATCACTCCCACGAGCCCATCGGAAGCCTGGTCATACGCATCCAGCAAAACAAAATCCGGCGGGAACCCATCCAGCAACATCATCAAAGCCGTCTCGCGGTGCGCTTGCCGCTCCACAAAAAGAAACTCGTCGCATCGTCCGCCCATCCACTCCAGATTGCCAATCGTAAGATACGCCATCTCAATCGGATGGCTGCGCATTTTCCCAAACGAAATCCGAAAGTCCGCCTCTTTCCAGCTTCGCGAAATCGTGTTCTGGGCCATCCCGCGGAAATATGCATGCGGCACATGGTCGCTGGAGGCATCGACAATCGGCAACCCGCACTCCTGCATTCCGAAATAAGCGGCCACTTCCGCAACGCTTCGGTGTTCGAAAAACTGGTCGTAGATATTCGCGGATTCGACGATTACAGCATTCCTGCAGCCAAGCTCTCGCAGAAAGCTTGCAAGCTCCCGCAGCAATTCCGGATCCGTAATGATCGAGCGATCCTTCCTCGCATATCCCAACATGAAAGATGGCTTGATGACGATTCGCAATTCCTCCCGCAGTTTTCCCAACGAAGCCGCGCCCTGCCGGAGTTTTTCCGCCAGCCCGCTCTCGTCCAGCAAACGGCGGAAGACACTGCATTTTTCCTCCGCGGTTTTTCCCTCCGCCGCAAACACCCGTCCGCCGCTTCCTATTTTGCTGTTCACAATGGTTCGCTTCCGCAGAGTCCGCGGCAAAAAATACTCGCCGACGTCCTCAATCTTCTGCGTCAGCGATTCTTCCGTCTCTCCCGCAACAAGCTGGTCTTTTTCGTCCAGTGCGTTGGCCAGAATTTCGAAAATATGAGCATGGCGATCTTCATCGTCCCGCACCCGCACAAAATCTTGCTCGAGCCCTCCTCCTAGCTCCGGCGCCTCTTTTGCCAGCGCGATCATCCTGTCGTAGCACAGTTTCGCCGTCTTTTCTGCATCCACATTGAATACGCAAAAATCGCGGAAGGGTCCGTAGTTCAAATATTTTCGAACGTCTTCAGGGACCTTTCCAGTCAGCGCCCCGATCCACGTCACAAACGTGGCTCCCGCGCGAGAGAATGGCGCTTTCGACCACGGCACATGCTGCCGCACCGATCCAGCCCACCCTCCCACCAAGCCACCCATCTGCTGCGCAAATGCCTTCATCCGCAAGAGCGGCCCTCCGTACTTGAGCAGCGCCCCGCGAATGTAAATCGAGTGCATCTCCTCGTCACGCCAAGCCCAAATCAAGGCATGCCGCATCAGCTCGCGAACCGCTGGCGGAATTGGCATTGCCGAGAGCCGCTGCGTCATCAACTCCTCGCGGTAGCCAACGCTTACGAGCTCCTCGCGTTCCAGCGCCATCAGGCACAACCCGATTAACTCATCGCGCGGCCGGCCAGCATACTTCGCCTCCCAAGCCTTGAGCTCTTCTGCGAATTGTTCGAAAACAGCACCCACGAATGGAACCTCTTACCTCCCATATAGACACGAGTTTGCACCGCCGACAAGTCGCCGTCTAAGCACACGGAAGCTATGAATCATCCAGCATTTTCAGAGATTTCAATGACTTAGAAGAGCTTCGCGGTTGGTCCGAAACAGTGCCCCGCGCTTTTCGTCAGTGTACTTGTGTCCAGAGGCGG
The DNA here is from genome assembly GCA_035258025.1 of Candidatus Acidiferrum sp. Classification (GTDB taxonomy): domain Bacteria; phylum Acidobacteriota; class Terriglobia; order Acidiferrales; family UBA7541; genus Acidiferrum. Next base: position 3,391 of record DATEWL010000613.1, read on the forward strand.
CTCTGAGTAAGATGCCCCCACTCGCGGTCGGTCGCCCGGGCCAGAACAACAGGGAACTTTTCGAGAGCAGTTTGCGTTCCATAGTTGCAGGCCGAAGTTGGCTCCATGCAACTTTTGGGGCAAACTGGTCACCGTAGCGGGTTTCGAGGCTGATGATACGTTGGAGCAGGACGCCCAACTGGTCCAGCAATGCCTCCAGGGCGACGGTTCGGCCTGGGAGGAACTTGTGCGCCGTCATACGCGC
>DATEWL010000614.1:0-10693 GCA_035258025.1 Candidatus Acidiferrum sp.
CTGTAGGGGCAAGTGGTAAGAACACGCGCCGTCATTTTTCTTCGCCAAAGAGCTTGATGTCTTCCGGGCCTTCTTGAAGAGGGCCGGTGTTGCGGCCTTGCACTAGCTCGCGAATTTGCGCGACGATATCCGGATTGGCAAGTGTAGTGATGTCGCCAGTATCCATGTGATTGGAGATAGCGGCCAGCACGCGACGCATGATCTTTCCCGAGCGCGTTTTCGGCATATCCGGGACGATGTGGACTCGCTTAGGCCGTGCGATTTTCCCGATCATGGTTTCAATCGTGGAAATCACTTTGTCCTGTATCGCCTTATTCGAAGGAACACCGGGCTTCAGCGAGATGTAGACTTCCGGAACGCGGCCTTTGATTTCATCAACGACGGGAACGACGGCCGCCTCAGCGATTTCTGAGATGCTGAGGCAAGCAGACTCGACTTCTTTTGTGCCGAGACGATGCCCGGCCACGTTGATCACGTCATCGACGCGGCCGAGAATGCGATAGTAACCGTCGGCGGAAATAACCGCGCCGTCGGCAGCGTAGTAAGGCCAGTCGCGCCAATCCTTGCTTTTGGGATTCTTGCAGTATTTTTTGTAGTACTGATTGACGAAACGATCCGAGCTGCCCCAAATCGTTTGCATGATGCCCGGCCACGGATTGCGAATGCAGATGTTTCCCGCCTTGCCGGAGCCAGGTTTTACTTCTTCACCGTTCTCATCCCAGATCACGGGATAAATGCCGAGGACCGGCGGACCGGCGCTTCCAGGCTTCATCGGATCAAGTGCGGGTTTCGTACTGCAGAGGAAGCCGCCCGTTTCGGTTTGCCACCAAGTATCGACGATGACCGCTTCGCCTTTGCCAACCGTTTCGTAATACCAGCGCCACACTTCCGGCTCGATCGGCTCACCGACGGTCGTCATGTGCTTGAAGTGATAGTTGTATTTTTTCGGCTCGTCCCCACCGGCTTTGCGCAGCATGCGAATCGCGGTCGGTGAAGTATGAAAGATATTTACGTCGAGGCGCTCGGCGATGCGCCACGGGCGCGCTGCATCGGGGAATTGCGGCACGCCTTCATAGAGGACGCTGGTGGCCCCAAGCGCGAGCGGGCCGTAGACGATGTAGGAGTGGCCAGTGATCCAGCCGATGTCGGCCATGCACCAATACACGTCTTCGGGATGAATGTCCTGGTAATACTTTGAAGTGCCCGCGGCGTATGCGAGATAGCCGCCAGTGCGGTGCTGGCAACCCTTGGGCTTGCCCGTCGTCCCGCTGGTGTACATGAGAAAAAGCGGCGCTTCCGCGTCCTGCGAGACGGGCTCCACGATTTGGTTGCGATAGTCCTTGAGGACGTCGTCCACAAAGTAGTCGCGGTCCATGATCATGGGGGATTCAGAGCGGAACTGGCCAGCGTAACGGCGCCAGAAGAGCACTTTGTCGATGTGCTGGCCTTCTTTTTTTGCTGTGGCGACGGCGATGTCAGCGCTGGGCTTGTGATCCACCCACTTGCCATTGCGGTGGTATCCATCGGCGTAGATGAGGACACGGCTGCCGGAGTCGGCAGCGCGCAGGCCGCAGGCTTCTCCACTGAAACCACCGAAGACCACGGAGTGGACGACGCCGAGGCGCGCGCACGCGAGCATAGTAATCGGCAGCTCGGGAATCATCGGCATGTGGATGGTGACGCGGTCGCCGGTTTTGAGTCCCGCGAAATCGCGAAGCATCGCGGCGACTTCATTAACGCGCTCGTAGAACTCCTGATAAGTGATAACCGTAGCGGATTCGCTTTCGGGCTCAGGAACGAAGATCAGAGCGGCCTTGTTTTTATGCTTGGCGAGATGACGATCGACGCAGTTGTAGCAGGCGTTTAGCTTTCCCCCGACAAACCATTTCCAAAAGGGAGGATTGGAAGTGTCGAGAGTCTTACGCCAGGTTTTATCCCAATCGAGGAGCTTGGCATAGATATCGAAGCATTCCGGGAAATGTTTCTCGCTGAACCTTTTTACAAAGGTGGGATCAGCGAGATTGGCTTGGGCAATGAATTTCTTCGGGGGATAGAAGTATTCTTCTTCTTTCCAATGAACGGCAATCTGCGCTTCGGTGAGTTTGCTTTTGCTGTTCGACGCCTTCGCTTTTGTTTTCTGGCGAGCTTTGGCCACGGCGACAACTCCCCTTGAGAGTTCGATTTCGGTTGTGACGCTACAACGAAGGACATCCTGGTTCGAGCAAGCTCATTCTCTGTTTGAAATGAGGTTGCCCGCCAAAAATGATGCTCCCACGCAGGCGCGTGAGTCAATCCGCGCGGCGGCGCGGAACGCAAACGCGCTACTTCATCCCGCCGACTTCATCCCAAATCTTGTGGCCGTAGGTTTCTTTGAGCAAGATGCTTCCTAAGACGAGAGTAATGCTGGCGACAATCATGGGGTAGTAGAGACCAGCATAAATATTGCCTGTCGCCGCGCAGACGGATAGCCCGATCAGTGGCACCAATCCTCCGAAGACACCGTTGCCGATGTGATAAGGCAAGGAGAGGGATGTGTAACGGATCTTGGCGGGGAAGGCCTCGACCAGATAAGCCGCAATGGGTCCGTAAATCATGCAAACGTAAACAACTTGAATGAACACGAGCAGCACGAGCAGAGGGACGTTTGGATTGGGAGCTTCCTTCGCCGCAACCAGCGCACCGCTGGCATCAGTGGTCATTGGCGTCAACGCGATCGCGCCGGTAACTTTGTTCTTCGCCGATTTGACGGTGACGATGTTATTTCCCGCTGCGGCGGTCATGGCTTTGTAGATGGGGATGTAGGTGGTAACGGCGAGCAAGCAGGCGAGCATCATGATCCATTTCCGCCCGATCTTGTCAGAAAGCGAACCGAAGAGCGTGAAGAAGGGCATGGCGCACAGCAAAGCGATGGCGACGATGATGTTGGAAGTTTTGCCGTTCACTTTGAGCACGGTTTGGAGATAAAACAACGCGTAGAACTGGCCGGTGTACCAGACAACGCCTTGACCAGCGGTCGCGCCGAAAAGCGAAATAAGAACGCGCTTCAGGTTTTCCCATTTTCCAAAAGCATCCGTGAGGGGTTGCGTGGAGGTCATCCCAGCGCTTTTGATCTGGCTGAAGATGGGCGATTCCTTCATCTTTAACCGAATATAGAGAGAGACGGTGACCAGGACGATGGAGATCAGGAAGGGAATCCGCCAGCCCCAGTTCTTGAATTCGTCTGGGCTCATAGCTTGCTGGGTGCCGAGGATGACGAGCAACGAGACGAAAAGGCCGAGCGTCGCCGTGATTTGGATGAAGCTGGTGTAGAAGCCGCGCTTGCCATCAGGAACGTGCTCCGCGACGTAAACGGTTGCCCCGCCATATTCGCCGCCAAGAGCCAGCCCCTGCAAGACGCGAATGAGCAGGAGGCAGATTGGCGCGAACCATCCGGCGGTCGCGAAAGTCGGGAGGAAGCCGATGAGCGCCGTTGCGCCCCCCATGATCGAGAGAGTGACGATGAACGCGTATTTGCGGCCCACAATGTCGCCGATTCGTCCGAAAAAGAGCGCACCAAAGGGACGCACGAGGAAGCCGACGGCAAAGGTCGAGAGATAGGCGATCAACGCGATGGTGTCGTTGCCGGCCGGATAAAACTTTGGAGAGAGAACGGCGGCGAGACTCCCAAAGATGTAGAAGTCGTACCACTCGATCATCGTTCCCACTGCGGAGGCGAGAATTACTTTGGGGATGCTGTCGCTTCCTGCTCCGCTAGCCGGGACTACGTTTGCCTGACTGGCCATGCTTCCTCCTGTTGAACTGCGGCCTGCCTGCATTGTTGGGCGTGCGCACACGAAGGCACGTCCATAGGGCCGCAAGACACACTTTTACCTGAGTTGTGATTCCTTCCTCTTGAATCCCCCCTGTGACCCGCAAAGGGTGCGAGTCAGGCATTCAGTGGCGGAAGGCCGGTAAATCGCACCGTTCATATACGGCCCGGGGAGCGTTGTCAAGAAATGACTTATGCGTACTGGATAGCGCAGAAGCTCTCCAGCTGGTTTGGGTGAAGAGAAAAGGGACAGGAATAGCTGGCGCTGGAGTGGAGAGCAGGAATCGTGATAAAAGGTCTGCTTGAACTTACACAACGCCATATTTCTTTTTTTTGCTGGGGCCATAGGTGGGGCTATTAATGCCGTCGCCGGCGGCGGCAGCTTTGTGGCATTTCCGGCGTTGCTGTTTACGGGTGTTCCGCCTGTGCCGGCCAACGCCACCAATACCCTGGCGCTTTGGGTGGGAACGACGGCTAGCGGCGGCGCGTATCGCATGCGGCTGAACATTCCGCGGCGCGTAATGATTCCGTTGATTGTGACCAGCGTGATTGGCGGGCTGGCCGGAGCGATCCTGCTCATCAAGACACCGGCGCAGACATTCTTGAAGGTGCTGCCCTGGTTGCTTCTTGGGGCGACGTTGCTGTTTGCGTTTGGCAAGCACTTGACGGGGCGGATTTCCGCGGGGATTTCGCACGATTCGAACAATGCCGCGGTCGTTGGCGCTTCCGTGTTCGAATTGTTCGTTGCGGTCTACGGCGGATATTTCGGCGGCGGCATCGGCATCATGAATCTGGCAATGCTTGCGGCGATGGGCATGACGGACATTCATGCGATGAACAAATTGAAAGTGTTGCTGGGTGGAGTGATCAATGGAGTCGCGGCGGTGACGTTCGTAATTACGCGGGCGATATTCTGGCCGCAGGCGCTGGTGATGACCGCGGGGTCGTTAATCGGAGGGTTCTCGAGCGCGCATTATGCGCAGAAGCTGCCGCAATCGTGGATACGCGCGTTTGTGATTCTGGTGGGGGCCGCGATGACGATCTATTTCTTCGTGCTCGGATATCGTTGACGGGACTCGGGCTCAAAGGAGATAGAGGAGGAGTGGGCGATGAAAACAAATTATGCAGCGGTGTTTGTTTCGGCTTTGGCGTACTGGATACTCGGAGCGTTGTGGTATGGATTCTTGTTTGCCAAACCGTGGATGGCTCTCGAGCAGATGACCGCGGAAAAAGCGGCTAGCATGAATCCGGTTCTGCCTTACATCATCACGTTTGCGTTGAATCTCCTCATTGCGTTTGTTTTGGCGCAGATTTGCATTTGGCGGAATGCGAGCACTGCCGCTCGAGGTGCGGCGCTCGGAATTCTGCTCTGGATCGGATTTGTTGGCCCGATAACCTTTACGAGTTACATGTACGAGATGCGGCCGATGCAATTGTTCGCGATCAATGAGTTTTACTCGCTCGCGGGGCTTTGCTTGATGGGATTGATTCTCGGCGCTTGGACGAAGAAGGCCGCATAACTAGACGCTCGGAAATCTTCGTAGGTCTTGCCACAACCCCAAGACGGGCACGGCCCTTCGAAACTCAAGGTAAACGTCTGTGCTCCTACAACAGCTTGCCGCGTATGGAGGCGTCTACCAGTTGGATGGTGTGGACAACCGGAATGTCCTGACCTTGGCGAGCCAGGGAAGATTGGAGTTGGAGCAGGCAGCCAGGGTTGCCGGTGGCAACGACTTCGGCGTTGAGTGGGGTGATGAGTTGAGCTTTGCGGTCTCCGAGGGCGTTGGCAGCGTCGGGTTGCACCAGGTTGTAGATACCTGCGGAGCCGCAGCAGATGGCGGCCTCTGGGATTTCTGCCAGCTCAAGGCTGGGAATATCTGCAAGCAATTGACGTGGTTGAGAGCGAACGCCTTGCGCGTGTTGCAGGTGACAGGAATCGTGGAACGCCACGCGCATCCGCAAAGGATTTCTTGCGGCGCGCGGCGGCAACTCGGTGAGAACTTCAGTAATGTCCTTGCACTTTGCTGCGAAGGCTTTGGCGCGATCGGCATAGTTGGGATCGTCGCGAAGCAGGTGGCCGTATTCCTTTACATTGGAGCCGCAACCCGCAGCGTTCGTGACGATGGTGTCTACATTCGCTCGCTCGAACACTTCGATCGTTTTTCGTGCCAACGCTAACGCTCCCCTTTCTTCTCCAGCGTGAACCATCAGCGCGCCGCAGCAGGGTTGATCTTTCGGCGCGACGACTTCGCAGCCTTCAGCAGCGAGAACGCGAGCAGTGGCGGCGTTTACTTGGGGAAGGAATTCACGCTGGACACAGCCGAGCAAGAGCCCGACGCGTTTACGCTTTGCGCCCTGCGCTGGCGTGAGTTCGGGGACATGTTCGTTTTTCGCGAGCTGCGGCATTAGCGCTTCCATGGATTGCAAGCGCTTTGGGAAAAGCCTAAGAAGGCCAGCACCACGAACTAGCGATTGCAGGCCGGACCTTTGGTACGCGAGCAACGGCCAGCGCAACAGGCGCAGACGGTCTGGCCGCGTGAAAATTGCGAAGAGAAAACGGCGATGAAGTTTTTCCGTAAAAGTGCGCGGATGATGGCGCTCAATCTGCGCGCGAGTGGCTTCGATTAGTTTTCCGTAGTCCACGCCGGAAGGACAGGCCGTCATGCAAGCCATGCATCCGAGGCAGGAATCGAAATGGCTTACCCACTGCGGGTTCATCGCCGCGTTGCCCTCGGTAGCTAGTTTCATTAAGTAGATCCGGCCGCGCGGGGAATCCATTTCTTCATTCCATAAAACATAGGTGGGGCAGACCGGCAAACAGAAGCCGCAGTGGACGCAATTCTCGATGATTTGTTTGGAAGGCGGATGATGCGCGTCGAACGCGCTGGGCAATGGAACTGCGTCGGGAAGGGTAGTCATGAATGATCGCTGCTCTCTGTCATTCGTGAACATAACTGAATGGCGGTGCTGCTGGCAAACGCAGAAGAATCTTCGACGAAATCACTTGGCCGGCGACGGAGTGGTTTTGCGTAGCTCTTCGATGTCTCTAAGTATGGCGGACACGAGAGATTCGACAACGGCTTGGCCCTTTTCGCGAGTGGCCAGAGTGGGATCGCCCCAGGCGCCGGTGGGTGAATAGGTGCCTTTTCCTTGAGGATCACGAGTGAGGCCGCCAGGTTGATTAGGATTTAGATCGCGGGCGGCTTTTTTCATGCGCACAGTCTCGGGCGCGATGTAGAGCATCATCGAAGTTTCGATTTCGTCGGCGTGCGTGCCGCCGGACTGGCGAACCTTTTTCTCGACGGGATCGTCTTTGGTGAGATCGGTGTAATGAAGGACGATGCCGTCTTTTGCGAGATCGGCAGTGGCTTGCGCGAGCGGCCTGAGTGTGGAGATGCCGGTGTTAAGGATGTAGAAGCGGCGCGGTCCATAGTGGGCAAGAGAATGGACAATATCCGCGATCATGGCGCGAGCGGTGTCCACGCTGAGCGAAGTGGAGCCGGGGTATTCGAGGAAGGCGGGGTAGAAACTGTAGTTGATCGTAGGAGCGACGACAGTATTTTGCGGGGCGGCGTCGAGAACTCGTTTCTTGAGATATTCTGCCATTAGGAAATCGTTGTTGAGCTGAAGATGACGGCCGTGCTCTTTGGATTCGGCGCCGAGAGCGATAACGACGACGGTGTCGGGGGTAAGCGCGTGTTCCGCTTCGTCCCATGAAAGAGTCTCGAGAAGAACCGCGTTTGCGCGACCCGATTGCGGTGCGGAGACGGCCAGAGTAGGCGATTGGGCCAAAGTAAAGAGAGCAACGTCGAGCGAAAGAAAAACGGAAACGATCCAATATAGGGTTGGTCTTTTCAGGATGCTTAGCTGCGCCGTAAGGCTCATGAACCACACCTCACAATTGGTTTGAAGATTACCGGGCGATGGGGCCGGTCTGGATTCCGCTGTTGAGATCGTAGACGGCACCGATGGTTCCGACGAGACAAGTTTGCCGTGTGAGGCCAAGAAGTTCGCGGAGGCGGTAGACGCTTTCGATGCCGGTGCAATGTGCGCCGAGAATGCGCGCGGTTTGATATTCCTTGAGCTTGGAAGCGGTCCAGGCGAGTTGCTGATCGTTTGCGGCAAAGAGATGAAAGCCACCGATGGCCGCATCGATGGGAGCGGGGCGCAGAAAACCGCGGGTGTATTGCAGCGTGTTGATGATTCCGGAATGGCCGCAGCCGGAGAGCAAGACGAGGCCGTGCGAGGTGTTGAACACGAGAGATTGATCGTCGGGGACGGTGTCTTCAACCCAAGCGGTTCCTGTGTTGACCTCGGTGCCTGCCGGATAATTCCTTTCGGGATAGGCGCGCGGAACCGGGCCGGTGAGCCAGATGCCGGGAAAAAGTTCTTCGGGTTTCTCGTGGATGACGAAGACGCCGCCGGTGGCTTCGTAGTCTTTTTTCATCTGAATCATGGGATTGGGATTGTGCCCGCGGCGCTCGAGAAAAATGCCCTGCGCGACGTGGACGCGGGAGAGAGCGTTCGGATTCGACTTGGAAAATTCACGGCGCAGAGTCATAAGGCCGGTGGTGTGGTGATCATGAAAGTGGCTGAGGATTACGTCCTGGACGTCGCTGAGATCGAGTTTCAGTTCGCGCGCGTTTTCCAGAACGGTGTTCGGGCGGGCGCCCGTGTCGAAAAGAATTTTGCGGCCATCGGCTTCGACGAGTGCGGCAAAACCCCATTCGCCGATGCCGTCGTCGGCCAGCATGGTTGAAAGGATGGTGATTTTAAGAGCGTGAACCTCGGGGTGAGATGCGGTCGAAGCGGATTGAGCCGCTATGCGAGCCGCAGCAGGGAACAATAAAAGTGCGATAAGCGGAACTACAAGACGGAATTTCTTCACGGGCGAAGGCTCCTTGATCAGATGCCACCGAGATAGCGACCGGGGTTCAGCGTGTTTTTTGGATCGAACTGATTTTTTACCGCGCGCATGAGCGGAAGTGAGTCGCCGGGTTTTCCCCAGGCGTCTAGGGGCGGCATGTCGGTTGGATGATGGAGCACCGCAAGTGAACCGCCGCCAGATTCGAGCTCGAAGCGAAGATCCGAAAGAACAGCGTGGAGATTCTCTGGCGTGGCTTCCAAGCGCAGCCAGGCGATGCCGGTGGCTTGCATTGTTAACTTCCAACGCGTTTTGCGGGAACTCGCGGCGCGTTGCACGGTTTCGATAGTTCGCGCGATGGACGCTGGGAGCGTGGCGATTTTTGCCACTGCCACCGGCGTGGAATTCGCTGAGTCCCAGAGTTCTTGCGAAGCGGCCCAGACCGCGGGTGGAGCGTCGGCTACGGTTGCGGGGCGAGCTAGTTCTCGCAATTGGCCTCCTTGGGCGGCGAGACCTGCTTCCGTGCCTTCAAAGAGAATGTCTATGAATGGCTCGGCGTCTTGTGCGACTCGTGCTTGCAGAGAAGTATGAGCCAGTTTGGAATCCTGCACGGCGAGGATGAGGCGTTGCGTTTCTTCGAGATTGCAGCCGGAGATCGAGAGGGTCTTCGTGTTTCGCGGAAGAGGATGGAGGCGAAAGACGGCGCGGGTAATCACGACGAGAGTACCGAGTGCGCCGGTGACGAGCTTTGGGAGATCGTAGCCTGCCACATTTTTGACGACTTTGCCTCCGCTGGAGGCGAGAGTGCCGTCGGGAAGAGCGAGGGTGACACCGATGATCAAGTCGCGGAGTGAACCGAAGCGGAGACGCAGCGAGCCGCTGTCGTTCGTCGAGAGAACGCCGCCGATGGTGGCTTGCGCGGGCCAGAGAGGATCGAGGGCGAGGCGTTGGCCGTGCTGAGCAAGGGCGGACTGCAGTTTTTGGATGGTGCAGCCGGCTTCGACGCTGACGGTGAGGTCGGCCCAGGCGTGCTCGATGATTTTGTCCAGGCGAGCGGTGGAAAGAATGATGTCGGTGCGAGTTGGAGGATTGCCCCAGGAAAGCTTGGTGCCACCGCCGCGAGGAATGACGGCGAGGCTTGCGTCATTTGCGTGACGAAGAACGGCAGCGAGTTGTTGTTCGCTGACGGGTTCGAGAACAAGCTGTGGTTGAATACCGCAAACTCCGTCGACCGGAGTTGCCGCACGAATGGAATCGGGAGCCAGAATCGCGCGAAATTCGTGTTCGATGTCGAGCGGCGTCGTCGGCATTTGAGAGACTCAGTACATTACAACGGTGGTCCGGCGTCAAGATGCGCTCCGGAAACAAGGGCACCGACGCCCCGGCGAAAGCAAACGAAAACGGAGATGGGTGGTTAGGAGCTAGATTCTATTCGTAGCGCAGGGCGACCAAGGGATCGACGCGGGTGGCGCGGCGTGCGGGAATGTAGCAAGCCAGCAGCGCAGCCCCAACGAGTAGCAGCGTCACAGCGCCGAACGTCAGCGGATCGGTGGCCGTCACGCCAAAGAGCAGCGACTCCACCGTGCGCGTGAGGGCCAGCGAACCGGCAATCCCAATCGCCACCCCAATGAAGATCGTACCCAAACCTTGGCTCAAGATCATTCTAAGAACGTCGCTGGAACCCGCTCCAAGAGCGATACGCACGCCTATTTCGCGCGTGCGGCGGCTGACCGAATAGGCCATCACGCCAAACACTCCAGCCGTTGCGAGCAGCAGCGCGGTGATTCCGAAGAATCCGATGAGAATGACGTTGAATCTCCGCGAGCCCAGCGAAGCGGAATAGATCTGCGAAAACGTCTGAAACTTCGCTGGAATTTCCGGGTCGAGGCCCTGCAGGATTCCTCGCGCTGCCGAAGTAACGGATCGCGTGTCCGCGTCGCTCAGCATTGTTAAGGTGATTGCCGCGCGCGGCCGCTGGAACAAATTCACATAAACAGTTGGACGCGGCGGCACTTCTAGGC
>DATEWL010000615.1:0-3045 GCA_035258025.1 Candidatus Acidiferrum sp.
TATGGATCAGCTCATATCGAATTCCGTCGCGCAGCCGCGCCTGAATCTCACACTGCTGGTCGCCTTCGCGGCTCTTGCGCTGCTTCTCGCCGCGGTTGGAGTCTATGGCGTAATGGCGTTCGCTGTGGCGCAACGCACACACGAATTCGGCATCCGCATGGCGCTCGGCGCTCAATCAAAACAAGTCCTGAAGCTGGTCCTTCGGCAGGGCATGCTCCTAGCCGGCGTCGGCGTTCTGGTAGGCCTAGCGATCGCGCTGCCGATCACCCGTTTCGCCTCAACCCTGCTCTACGGCGTCAGCGTCTGGGACCCCGTCACCTACATCTTGATCACGCTTCTGTTGATGGCCGTCGCATTCTTCGCGTGCTACGTCCCCGCGCGCCGCGCCACGCGCATCGATCCCCTAGTCGCCCTGCGCTTCGAGTAACCAATGGCCCAAATCGCGAAGCTCCAAAGCCTCCAAGCGGGAGCCTGGCGAACGCAAGCTCTCGCCGGGCTGGGCATCTCCTGTGGATTTCTGGACGCAGAGACACATCGTCATGACACATCCATACGGCAACCCTCCATTGCGTTCCCGGTAAATTACCTGTTTTCTTGTACTTACATATGGATGCGGCCAGGTTTTCCGCGGCAGAAGAACTGCACTTCTCTCGTTCCAGTATGTGAGACCAGCGAACGCAACGAGGGCTGCAGCCATGTCAGCCAAAAAACTCACCAGCACTCTTCACCGTCCTTCCTCAACAAGACTTTTTTCCACGCGCGCGCTAGCGGCGCTTGCACTCTCCGCACTCGCGCTAACTTCCTGGACTGCCGATCGGCTATGGCCGCGCCACATGCGCGTCTCCACGCAACATCGCCATCTCGCTCCGAAAATCCGCGGCCGAAACATTGCGCTTCCGTTCTCGAACGAAGTGGCTTGCGCCGAAATCGCTTCGTTCGACGATCAGCTCGAAGCGTTTCTTCGCTACGAATATCTCCGCGGGCGCGATCCCGACGACGCGTCCAAAATTTTTCTAACGGCAGACCGGACTGGCAGGCGCGTACACTACAAGATTTTCCTGCTCGTCGAAAACGATCAGCTCACGGCCGTCCCTCGTCTCAACCGAATGGAAGCGCACGGTCTGATCATGCACTACGAACTCGTCGCATGGACCAAGCAGGATCTCTCCTTTGCACAGCAGCAAAGCCGCATGTTCGAGAACGCCTACAACGTTCCGACGGAACAAAAACTGGAAAATCTTCCCTCCTTCCAATTGCTTCCCGCGCTTGCGGACTTTCTCGTTTTCAAATCGCAGACGGATTGGCGCGTTGTGGGCCAAAGCACGCGCGCGCCTCAGCCGCTCACTCATCATCAGGCGCTGCGGCTCGCTTCCGACATTCTGGACGTCGCGCATTTTTACAATCTGCCGCTCGATTACTTCCTCGGCGTCGGCGCGATGGAAAACAACTACATGGATGTAAACGGCGACCTCACGCACGCGGTTTGGAAAAAACGCGCGGAACGTGGCGACATCGTTCTCGAACGCGGCCGCAAGCGCGTGCTCGTGAGCGACTATTCGATCGGCACGTGGCAAATTTCGCGCGAAACGCTGCGTGCGGCTCATCAGCTCTATTTGAAGGACAAGCGGCACTACGACGAGTTGCCGCTGCGCCTGCGTCCTTCGCGGGATCTCGACGTCAACTCGGTCAACAGCGAAGTGCTTACCACGTATGCCGGACTTGTTCTCCGCGATTTGCTGGACCGCTTCGGCGGCGACGTCGACCAGGCCATCGGCGCGTACAACGGCGGCATTCGCAATCCCAACCCGTCCTACGCAGCTGGCGTGAAAAATGTCGCGCTCTATGCGCGCCGCGTGCTCGAACACGCGCCGCTTCCCGCAGCAAAGTCTCCCGCGGCCGCTCTGCCGAATGGTACGGTGTTGTAGTTTCGCGAACTTGGAGAGCAGAGAGATTTCTCTTTGCTCGGGCCTTCCACTTCGCAGGAGCGAAGTGGAAGGAGAAAGCGTCGGTCCACTCCGCTCGAAATGACGGTTAGTGCAGTGGCGGATGAAAAAAATGCTGATGCGTCGTGCATCAGCATGCCTGACCGGAGGGTCAGGTTCTTGAATCGTGGGAGCCTGTACGTTTTCGATGTTGCCTCCCTTCGCCGTGCGCGACTAGAGTGATGGCAGCCCAGTTCCACCGTTCGCAAAATGAAATCTGTCTTGGGAATCGCCGCAAACAAGCCAAAACCCTCGCCTCTCGAGGGCTCCGGCAATTTCCGTGTGCTGCCAGCCGAGTTTAATCCGCAGCAGATTTCGCGGCGCGAATGGTGGCTGTGGTTCTCCGCATTGCTGGTCACCACACTTTCGAGCGTGGCTTTCCTGCTTTCCTCGTTTACTTCTTTTTTCCGTCACTCGGATCATTTCTACGAAATCCGTTCGGATCAAGCGCGTTGGGCCACGCTTTGCTTGCTTCTGATTTTCAATGGCTGGCTGGTGTATCGCCAGTGGTCTTTCCGGCGCCTGCGGAAGCAGTCCGCGGAACAGTCTCTCGACGCACAAGCTATGCCGCAGCAGTTTTCGGAAGCGGCCGGGCTCGATCCCATCACAGGGTTATACACGCGCTCGTCTCTCGAGCAGCATTTGGGGAAAGAAGTGGCTCGCGCGCGACGCCAAAATTCGGCGCTGAGCCTCGCGACACTTCACGTGGATGAGTTCGCGCATCTTAGCGCGCGATACGGCAAGTCCGCCGTGGATGCCGCACTCAAGGAGCTTGCGCGCCGATTGAAAAAGGCCAGCCGCGGCTCGGACATTGCCGCGCGGCTTAGCGATGACGATTTCCTTCTGTTGCTTCCCGAATGCGGTGTAAACGAGGTCAGACAGGTCTTGAACAGGCTCGGCGCCGTCGAAGTGAGCTCCTCGGGCCAAAAGATTCCGCTCAACTTCACGACGGGCTGGGTTGACTATCAGCCTGGCGATTTGCCCGCCGATTTGCTCAAGCGGGCTGCGGAACTTCTTCATCTCTACGACACTGCCGCTCACGACAGCTTTTCAACGACCCTCG
>DATEWL010000616.1:0-3356 GCA_035258025.1 Candidatus Acidiferrum sp.
GAGCCTGCTCCGTCCTCATCGACGGTAAAGAAACTCGCTCCTGCGTCACCCCGATCTCCACCGTAACGGCCAATCAGGAAATCACCACGCTCGAAGGCCTCCCCGCGCGCTGGGCAAAGCTAAAAGGTCTTTCTCCCGATCAGGCCAAAGACATACTTCACCCCGTTCAGCAGGCGTGGATTGCCGAACAAACTCCTCTCTGCGGCTTCTGCCAGAACGGCATGATGATGGTCGCCACCGAACTCCTCGAGAAAAATCTCAATCCCAGCGACGCACAAATCAAGGCTGCCTTCACCACCGAAGGGCCATCGCCGCACCTCTGTCGCTGCGGCAGCTATGCTGCAATTATCGACGCCGTAAAACACGCCGCATCGCTTATGGGAAGGGGAGGTAAGCCATGACTACCGCCGCTGAAAACACCGCCAAGGTTTATGAAGCTACTCTCTCCCGCCGCCAATTCGTCAAAACCGGCGGCGCACTTGTTGTCGGCGTCGCATTCGTCGGTCCTTCCCTCCTCAAAGCTCAGGGTTTCCAGGCCCCGAAAGTAACCGGGGCTCCCTTCAAGAACTCTCTCGATCCGACTCAACTTAGTTCCTGGATCGAAATACATCCGGACAACACCGTCCTCATTCGCACCGGCAAGAGTGACTTCGGTCAAGGCACCACATTCACGGCATATCGCCAGATTGTTGCCGACGAATTGAGTGTCCCGTTCGAGGCCATCACCACTGTCGTCGCAGGGCACACCGATCAAACGCCCGATGGCAGTGGCGCCTTCGATTTCTTAGGCCGCGGCACTCCCAACATCCGCAAAGCCGCTGCATACACCTATCAAGCGCTTCTCGATCTCGCTTCAGAACGCCTCAACGTCCCGAAAGACCAGCTCTCTGTCAAAGACGGCATCGTCTCCGGCGGCGGCAAATCCATCTCTTATGGCGACCTCGTCAAAGATCAACAACTAAAACTCACTATTCCTGTCAGCGGCGACCTGACCGGCATTATGGGATTGAGAGTGGAAGGCGATCCACCCATGAAGCCAGTCAGCGCCTACACCGTCATCGGAAAATCGCACCCAAACTCAATCATCACCTCCAAAGTCACCGCTAAAGAAACCTGGGCCACCGATATCCGCCTTCCCGGAATGTTGCATGCACGCATGGTGCATCCGAAAACGCTCGGCTCCACGCTCGTCTCTGTGGGCCAGCTCGACAAATCCAAATTCCCTAATTCGCAAGTAGTTGTGAAAGGAAATCTCGTCGGAGTCGTCGCTCCAACCGAGTGGGAAGCCATTCAGGCTTCGCAGCAAGTCGCCGCCGCAACCAAATGGACAGAATGGAAGGGCCTGCCCGGTAACGAAAAGCTCTACGATTCCCTGCGCAAAGAAGCCGATTGGACCACTGCGCAAGTTACAAAAAGCGACGCCAACAAAGGGGATGTACCTGCAGCGCTCGCGTCAGCTCAGAAAAAGCTCTCTGCCACATATCACTTTCCCTTCATGAAGCACGCTCCCATAGGTCCTACAATGGCCGTCGCAGACGTCAACCCCGACGGCACAGTCCACATCCACACCCATAATCAAAATCCCCAGGCCTTGCGCGGCGAAATCGCCACTATGCTTGGCACCACGCCCGATAGCGTCATCGTTCACACACATCCCGGAGCAGGGCACTATGGCCGCTCCAACGGCGGCAACTCTGGCGCGGAAGACGACGCCGTAATCCTGTCCCAGGCTGTTGGAAAACCTGTGCGCGTTCAGTGGATGCGTGCCGAAGATTTGCAGTGGTCAACTCAATCCCCGGCTGCTTTCGCCGATGTCGAATTCGCTCTCGACGAAAAAGGAAGAATCGCCGGCTACCAGATAGATCATTACATGCCGGCCTTCCAGGATGATCGCCCCATCGGCGCTATGCTTGCTGGACTCCCTACCATGCCCGCGCCGGGAGGCGGCGGCTCAGGATTCCTCAGCTCTACGGCCAACTTCTTGTCCGACCCTTGGTTTTACGATCTCATTCCCAATGTGGCCGAGCGCGGCCACGGCACGTTTCAGGTGGGACAAAAGGCTTCGCCGCTCGCCGTCGGCCTTCGCGATCACAGTATGCGCACGCCCGGCCAATACCAGCAAAACTACCCGCGCGAACTTGCCTTCAGCGAAGCTGCAGCTCTCGCCGGCGCCGATCCGATTCAATTTCGAATTGACCACGCCAAAGAAGAGCGCCTCATCAACGTTCTCAAGCAAGTCCGCGAGGCGAGCGGCTGGAGCACGCGTCCCTCGCCTGGTCCTGGCGCAAAATCTGTCGGCTCAACTCCCGTTCGCGGCCGCGGCGTCTCTGCAATGTTCCGATCGGGAACCTATTGGGCCTGCGTCTGCGAAATCGCCGTCACGCCCAGCACTGGTGCCATCGCCGTCGAAAAATACACCATCGCCGTGGATCCCGGCATCGTCGTCAATCCTGCTCAACTAAAACGGCAAGTCGAAGGCGGCGCCATGATGGGCATTAGCCATGCGCTCTACGAAGAAGCTATGTTCGATGAAAGCGGCATTACTTCGCGCGACTGGAATACGTATCCCATTGCCAAAATGACGGACACTCCCGAATTCAAAGTCGTCCTCATTCACAATCCCACAGTCGGCGCATACGGCGGAGGCTCCGAAGCCGCCAACGCCCTTGCTGCTCCAGCGATCGCCGCGGCCCTCCACGATGCCACGGGAAAGGTCCTCCGGCGGCTTCCGTTGAAACGTGCTTACGTGCAGGCACTTCTGAAGGCTTAACTGACTATCAGCAGTGGACCTTCTTGTCGAGACGAGACCAAAACTGCAAAGAAACTAAGGAATTTCGGCATGGACATAAAAAGGATTGGGTCGCATCATTCGTAGCGGAGAGCTACCAACGGATCGACGCGGGCGGCGCGGCGTGCTGGCACCCAGCACGCAATCAGACCCGTGATGAGTAGCAATAGTGGAACAGCAATGAGCGTGGCCGGATCGTAAGGCGAAACGCCCCAAAGTTGGGTGGCAACGAGGCGCCCGACCCCGAAACTGGCCGCAAGACCAATCGCGACTCCCAAAATCACTAATCGCAGCCCCATGTTTATGACCAGCTTCAAGACGTCGCCGCGCTCCGCGCCGAGCGCCATGCGGATGCCAATTTCGTGCGTCCTGCGCGCAGCGGTGTAGGCCAGCACGCTGTATACGCCAATGGTCACGAGGATCAAGCCAATACTGGCGAAAATTCCCAAGAGGAAAAATCCGAAGCGCGGCCCGGCGTAGGAAAACTGGCTGATGTAACCATCGAGCGTTCCCGTGAATGTGAGCGCGACGCTTCGATCTGTGGCCCAAATCTCCTGGCGGACAGCGT
>DATEWL010000617.1:0-2310 GCA_035258025.1 Candidatus Acidiferrum sp.
ACCTACGTTGGCGAAAACAAACTTTTCGAGCAACTGGTGCTCAGCGGGGAATTGCAGGTGGAATTAAATCCGCAAGGCACGTTGAGCGAGCGATTGCGGGCTGGTGGCGCCGGCGTGCCGGCCTTCTACACGCCTACTGGATACGGCACCATGGTTGCCGAAGGAAAAGAAACCCGCGAATTCGACGGCCGTCAGTACGTTCTCGAACTTGCCCTTCGTGGTAATTTCGCGTTCATCAAAGCCTGGAAAGGCGACCGCTGGGGTAATCTCATCTATCGGAGGACCGCGCGTAACTTCAATCCCATGATGGCCAGCGCCGCGGACTATGTAATCGCCGAAGTCGAGGAGCTTGTCGAACTCGGCCAGCTAGACCCGAATCAAGTTCATACGCCTGGCATTTTTGTAGACGCCATTTTCCAGGGCCAAAGCTATGAGAAACGCATTGAGCGCCGCACAGTAAGGGAAACTCTAAGGCCCGATCTTTGACCGGAGCTTTGTCTTTGACCTTGAATTAGGACTAAGAACTTACAGCCGAGAACTCCTAATGCCACTTATCGATGATCAAAAACGCGAACGCATCGCACGCCGCATTGCCCTTGAACTGCGGGACGGCTACTACGTCAATCTTGGCATCGGCATGCCCACGCTCGTGGCTAACTACGTTCCCAAAGGCATGGACGTGATCCTGCAATCCGAAAACGGGATGCTTGGTGTCGGCCCATATCCGCTGGAGTCCGAAGTCGATCCCGATCTCATCAACGCCGGAAAAGAAACCGTTACCGAACTTCCCGGCAGTTCCTATTTTTCTTCCGCCGATTCTTTCGCGATGATTCGCGGGGGCCACGTCGACCTCACCGTTCTTGGCGCCCTGCAGGTGGATGAAAAAGGAACGCTGGCGAACTGGGCGATCCCCGGCAAAATGCTGAAGGGCATGGGTGGCGCGATGGACCTTGTGGCGGGGGCCAAGCGCGTGTTCATCGCCATGGAGCACGCCACGCGCGACAACAAACCAAAAATCCTGAAAAAGTGCACCCTCCCGCTCACGGGCGTGGAAGTCGTCGATCACATCGTCACGGAACTCGCGGTCATCGACGTCACACCGGGAGGCCTGCTGCTCCGCGAACTTGCCCCCGATGCCACCCTCGAACTCGTGCAGTCCCTCACGGAACCCAAGCTCCTGGTTCCCGCGGGCGGTCCCAAACCCATGCCGGTTTAATGGGGCGTACTTTTTCTCGCGTGCCCCACTATTTTGAAGGGAAATGCGCTACTCTGACCCCAGGTACCAGCGCTCAACTATGGATCCACACTCGATCGTCATCGTCAGTCTGCACACGCCGAAGGAAAAGGTCTGGGGCGAGCTGCTGGCCATCAATCCCTCTGGAATCACCGTTCGCGGGATCGACCTCAATTCGTTCGATCATTTCATTCGGCAGATCAATCAGCCGGACGGCGAGCGCATGGGTCTGCCCACGATTTTTTTCCCCATGAACCGGGTCGAACGCGTCGCACTGGACGAACCTTCCGGCGCGATTCCTTCGATGGACGAACTTTTCGCCCGCAAGCTTGGCCGCTCCCTGGCCGAATATCTCGCGCAATTTGCGTGAAAAAGTCTCCCTGAATTGCGATATTCTCTTTGACAATGAAAGGCCGCATCTGGACGGTACCTAACCAAATCACTCTGCTCCGGCTCGGCTTCCTGCCGATCTTTCTCATTCTCATTTCGTATGAGCACTACCGGTGGGCGCTGCTGGTCCTCGTCGTCGCCGGGCTTTCCGACGGCATCGATGGAATGATCGCGCGGAAATTCAATCAGCGGTCTCCGCTGGGGGCGTATCTCGATCCGATTGCCGACAAACTTTTGCTCTCTTCGTCCTTCCTGATCCTGGCATTCGAACGGCAGCTCGCCTGGTGGCTTACGATTCTTGTTCTCAGCCGTGACATCCTTATCCTGATCGTTGCCGTGGTTATCATTCTTAGCTCCGGTTATCGCCCATTTCCTCCCAGCATTTATGGCAAGCTCACAACCGCCGCTCAGATCATGCTGGTCTTCGGCATCGTCCTCGCCGCCGCCTATCCCAATGCCCGGGTCACGCTGCTAAATCACTTCCTGATCTATGCCGTCACGATATTGTGCGTCGTCTCGAGTTTTGACTATTCCATCGTCACCGCGCGCCGCCTTAGCTCCTCTTCTTCCGCCAGCTAAAATGCAAGAGGCTAATTCTTCGCCGGCATTAAAAAATATTTTGTTTTTGTTTTGTCAGCCGCGGCCCGGGAGAGGATCACGGTAGTGCATGAGCATCAAAACGAAAC
>DATEWL010000618.1:0-2699 GCA_035258025.1 Candidatus Acidiferrum sp.
CAGGTTTTCGGTCTTCACGGTCTCTTCGCGCGCTCGCTCGCCGAGATAGACTTGGCGCTGATTTGGCGAGTAAAGCATGCTGATGCCGAGCACCTCCTCCCGGGTGTAAGGGAGCCGCGAAAAAGAAAAACCGCGCTCCGCGTATTCCTCGGCTACAGTCGCGGCGGACTTTGACTCCGGCTCCTGTGAAGGGGCGCGCGTGGCCTGCACTCCGTTTTCTGCCGGCGCCGCTGAAACGTCGATGATGGGGTCGCCAAAGGCCAAAAGCGTCTTGGGGGGATGGTCTTTTTCGCGGTTCATCTCTTTCACTACCACGAGGGCTGAAGCCGACGGGCCGTAGACGATGGAGAACTTCTCCAGCAGATACGGCGGGCCGTTTTCACCAGACGCTCCGTGACGCGCCGGGAGGACCAGCGTCTCAAAAGGCAAATAATCCAGAGCGCCGTCTGGCACGATCACCAAACGGCGTGCTCCGACGAGCGCATTTTCCACGGGCTGAAGAAGAGAGCTATACAATTTCGTGCTGGCAGGTGTCATCTCGGCCAGTGAAGCGGCCAGCGTCAATGTTGAAATTTTCCCGGTCAACGCCTTTCGATAAGCGGAAACCTCGTCTTCAATCTCCTTACGCGGAGGAAGGACGCCCACGCTCAACTTTTCCTTGGACACAGCCCAGACCAGGGAGCGCTTTTCACCGAGTAGGAATTCCACCAAGACGGATTGCGCGTCGAGCAAGTCTTTCTGCATGCGGCTGACGTTGACGGGTTCCGGATACTGAATGCTTGCGTAACGCGGATTGCTTTGCCGCACTTGAAGATGAAAAGTCTCGAGATCATCCTCGGCTGAAGTGAGCTCCGCTTTCAGTTTTCTCTCTTCATCCGGAGAGAGGTTTTCCTTCCATAGGTTCTTTTGCACGGCAGAAATGTGTGCCAGTATCTCGTCCTCCCGCTTGCGCTGCTCGGGCCTCAGTTCGTCCTGTAGCCCGCCGCGAGACATCGCCAAGATATCGAGAAAAGCCCTGGCGCGGCCAAGTTCGGCGGTTTCCAGAGCCTCTGCCTCGCGGTGCATGTCGTAAAGCAGATCGGCGGTTTCCGCATATACCATCCGGCTGCGAGCCGCGAAGCTGGCGCGGCCGGTCTCGGTATTCAGTGCAGTGGCGCGAAGGAGTTCAATGGTATGGATGGAATTCTCGTAATGCGCGAGCGCCTCTTCGTTGCGGGCAAGGGCCCGATCAATATGGCCGATGCGCCTCTCGATGAGCCACTCTTCGTCAAAGTTTCCACCGGTCCGCCGAAGAGCGGTCATGGCGCGGTCTTCCGACGCCAGCGCCTCGTTCATTTGCCCGAGCGATTCCTGGGTTTCGCCCAGGTTGGCAACAAGAATCGGGTATCCCCCACTATTTGCTTTCTCAGCGATGGGTATGGCTTCTTGAAGAACCTCCGCGGCTCTCTGGTATTCGCCAAGTCTCTGGTGGGCCACGGCCAAACTGTCGAGGAGCTCGATTTGTGCTTGCGCGTTATCGGGATGACTTTCGCGGACTTGGTCCAAATATTTCAACGCAGGCTGGAATCGCTCGCGTGCGATCTCCATGTCGCCCAGAAGCCGTAGGGAAGCTTCCGTAGCCACTTTGGAAGGATTGCTCACCAGGTCGCTGTGCTTCATTTCACGTCCAATGCGGAGTGACTCGAGCAGCGGAGCCTCGGCCTTGTCTGGATCTCCCAGGCGGATGTACAACTGGCCGACGTTCAACAGAGCCGTGAATTGCATGGGCTGATCGCCCAGCGCCCGCGCAACATCTAAGCATTGATAGAGGTAGCTGATCGAATCTTCGTAACGCCCCAGGTCGCCGAGCACGCCGGCAATGTTGTTCAGGGCGCGAGAGAGCCCCTTCCGATTGTCCGTCTCGCGGGCCAGCGCTGCCGTGTTTTGGAAGACCTCCAAGGCCTCGGGCCTACGGCCCTGGTCATAATAAGCGGATCCGAGGTATAGCATTGCCACCAAAATCCGCTTTTTGTCGCCCATTTTCTGGCTGAGTTCAAGGGCTTGCTTGGCCGATTCTTCGGCGTCCTTGAATTGGCCTTTGACATTCAACTGTTCATTACATTTCTTGATTAACTGTTCTTCTTGCTCGGCAAGATCAGACGAAGGCGGAGGCGGCTGCGTTTGCGCGGGCGCTGGGGAGGCGCTCGGCTGCTGGATAGGTTGCTGTGCCGGAGAACGCAGAGAGCAGGAAAGGAAGAAAACACAAATCCACACAGACGAGGAAAGCCAATTTCTCGGGCCAGGTTTCATGTGCGACTCCGCGTTCTTAGGGCCTGCGGATCCTCAACCTGTATTCTGCCAAGAGGGACGCTGGGGGTGGTTCGGCCGTGAGTTTAATCCGATAGTCTCCCGGTTGCAATGCTTCCACGGGAAGGCCGACGGCCAGGGCGCCATAACTGTTGCGTTGCAAGTTGTCGAGCGTCTCAATCGTGCGATTGTCTGCGGTGTCCACCTGTAGACGAAAACTGTTGGATTTTCCTGCAGGCACCTCGACCCAAAGGACTAGGTGCTTTGCTCCTGAGGGAATACTTACTTCGTTGGGAGCGGTTTGTACATCACGCGTGGCTTGAAGCATCACGAGAGGCAGATTCAATTCGGATTGAATGCTGCTCGCTATTTGGCGCTCGAGCGCGGCTCGAGCTGTCTGTTGAGCGCGCAGG
>DATEWL010000619.1:0-5212 GCA_035258025.1 Candidatus Acidiferrum sp.
CCAGTCCGAGCCTTCATCTCAGCGAGATCGCCAATCATCTTGTGCGCTTTGTCAATGCGATCCTTCGCCTTGGTCGTGCGGGCTTTCGGGCCGCGGCGCAGCCACTCAATCTCCGTATGCACTCGATTCTCGAGAGCTTCCTGCCGGTTTCGTTGCGCATGCAGATACTCTTCCTTGGCCTCAAGAAAGGTGCTGTAGTTTCCTTTCACGCGCAGCGCCCCGTCCTCATAAGTGCGGTCGATCTCCACCATCTCATTCGTGACGTTTTCCAGAAAATATCGGTCGTGGCTCACCACCACGCTAGCGAAGGCAGCCCTCTGAAGAAGTTTTTCTAGCCATTCGATTCCCGCGAGATCCAAATGATTTGTAGGCTCGTCGAGCAGCAAAATATCTGGGTTCTGCACCAGCGCTTCGGCGATGGCCAGCCGCTTTCGCCATCCTCCAGACAATGTCGCCGCCGGAATCTCGAGATCGGTAAATCCCGCACGGCCAAGCGTCTCCGCCGAGCGCGCCGCCCTCTCCGATTGCGGCATGGACACTCGATCCAGCGCGCTCTCGATCACCGCTCGAATGGTTATGCCGGGCGCAAATTCGGAGATCTGCTTAACGTAACTCAGCCTCGTCCCCTTGCGCACCGCGACGTCGCCGCTATCCGGTCTCGTTTTTCCGTAAAGCATCTCCAGCAGCGTCGATTTGCCCGACCCATTCGGGCCAATCACGCCGATCCGGTCCCCTTCGGACACCGTGAACGAGATATTGTTGAATAGTGGAGCGACCCCGTACCTTTTCGATAGTCCCTGGGCGCTTATGATTGGTGGCAATTCTCTCGGTCTTCTCCTGCTCTTAGTTTAACCTGAGGAGCGAACGCAGCGACAGTTTGCAACCATGAGGCTCAACTAAAGCTTGGATCCGCTGACTCACAAATTCGATGCTCTCATCCTCGGCGCCGGCGCCGCGGGACTCTTTTGTGCGGCAGAGGCCGGCAAGCGTGGACGCCGCGTCGCGGTCCTCGAACGTGCCGATCGCATCGGCAAGAAAATTCTCATCTCCGGCGGCGGCCGTTGCAATTTCACAAATATCCACTGCCGCCCGGAGAATTTCCTCAGCGCCAATGAACACTTCGCGAAATCCGCCTTGGCCCGCTACACCCCGTCAGATTTCATCGCGCTGGTCGAAAAATATCGCATTCCATACCACGAGAAAACCCTCGGCCAACTCTTCTGCGACCGCTCCGCACAAGACATCACCAATATGCTGGAATCCGAGTGCCGCGATGCCGGCGTCGAGGTCTTTCTAAACTCCAAAATCCAGGAAGTTCAACACACCACCGAGTTTGTCGTACGCACCGACTCTGCGGAATTACGCGCTCCAGTCCTGGTTGTCGCCACCGGTGGCCTCTCCATTCCCAAAATCGGCGCGACCGCGCAAGGTTACGATCTCGCGCGTCAATTCGGCTTGAAGATTGTAAATACTCGCCCCGCGCTCGTCCCGCTCGTATTACCCAAAAAGGAGCAAACTCTCTATGTTGACCTGGCGGGCGTCTCCGCGGGCGTCGTTGTCTCCACAAATCATCACTCGTTTCGCGAACAAATGCTTTTCACGCATCGCGGGCTTAGCGGCCCAGCCATCCTGCAAATCTCCTCATACTGGGAAAGAGGCAAGCCTCTCCGCATCGACCTAGCGCCCGATCGCCAAGTTACTCCTTCCATTCGCGAAGCCAAGACCAGAAACCTATCTACTGCCCGCGCGGCTTTCCTCGGCGTCTTGCCAAAGCGCTTCGCCGAGCGCTGGCTCGAGCTTCACGCGCCGGAGTCCTGGACCAACCAGGATTTGGATTGGCTTGAACGTGATTTGCACGAGTGGATTCTTGTCCCCGCCGATACCGAAGGCTACGAAAAAGCCGAGGTCACCGCCGGGGGCATCGACACGGATGAGCTATCGAGCAAAACAATGGAAAGCCGCAAAGTTCCCGGATTGTTTTTTATAGGCGAAGTCGTCGACGTCACAGGCCACCTAGGTGGTTTCAATTTTCAATGGGCCTGGGCGTCGGCCGCGGCCGCCGGGCGCGCCTTGTGATCGCATTCTCGCGCTAGCTGCCTCGCCGCGCCTCGCGCTCAGGCCTTCGGATACCTGCGAAGCTCCCGCACCAAATAAACGACCACCGCAATATTAATCACCAGGGCCACGCTCTTCGCAACCGTCGCATGATGAATAATTTCGTACACTTCCAGCGGCAAGAACGAACCCGTCGTGATGATCGTAAAATATTCCGCCCAGCGCTTGTGCAGCGCCAGCCCCGTCCCCTCAGTCAAAAAAACCGCCGCGTAGATAAAAGTTCCTACGCTCAGTTCTTTCAACTTCTTGTCGTCCACCAGCGGCACTCTCGCAAGCACCCAATGAATGAACCGATTGTGAGGATCCACGCGAAACGCATTGATCCAGTGGTCCACTACGGCCGCCACGTCTTTGTGCAACAAATGCAACGCACCAACGCCGACAGCAATCAACGCGATTCCCTTCAAGAGTTTGAAGGCCGCGATCAACATCAATCCGCGCGAGTGCGATTTCCCTTTAGGCATTTGGCGGGCTGAACTCCACTAGATTGTACAAGGTTGGTCAAGGCGCTAGGAGCCGCGAGGACACACTGTTCCCCGTGCGTAACCGTGTCACGTCCTAATCGCGGTTGGAACGATTGCTTGTGGAAACTACCTGTCGGGCACAACCCGCTTGCTCAGGTTGGTCGCCGCCGGGTCCTGAATTGTCACGCTCACGTTAAAAAATGAGTTTCCAGCGAACTGATTGCCAGCGGAGCCCATGGCCTCAAGAATTCCAATCGGTGCTTCCGAAATCGAATTGCGCACCACGGAATTGTTGTTGCCTTGCACATAAATATCCGCGTCCCCGCCATTGAATACAGTGTTTTCTGCAGCGCGGTTGCCATTGCCTTGCAAACGAATGTTTTCGAAGACGCTTGCGGCGAACACTTTGTTGTTGCGCACCTCGGCATTGTTTCCATCCACAAATATCCCGACTTGGCTGATCCCCGCCGTATTGTCCGTGACGCGCACGTTGTCTGATTGCGTCACTAGGATATCGGTAGCCACCGCTACGCAGCTCGCGACAGCCGTGCAAGGTGACCAAACGTTGTTTGCCACGACGTTTTCGCGAATCGCGCCTCCCGCGGAAAATCCGATCTGAATGCCGTTTTGCGCGGCGCCGGGAGTTGGCCCGATACCAGTGACAACATTGTTGTGGATTTTCGCAGTCGTTCCCGATTCATTCGCTGTGATGCCATTCTTCTGATAATCATGAATCGAGCAGTCCGAGATCTCCACGTCCGATGTTTGCCCGCCGCCGCTCTCCAGAAAAACGCCGGTCCCGCTCTGGCATGCGTTCAAAGCGGCTCCAAGCGTAAAGTTGCGAATGGCGGCATGCCGCAAGCTCCCCGAAGAGTTCTGAAAGTAAACCCCGATCAATCGCGGCGCGCATTCCGTAATTCCATTGTTGATCCCATCGACCGTCAATCCCGAAATCGAAACATTCGTCGCCCCGCTCACGAGCACAGCGGCAGCAATCGCATTTCCAGTTGCCAGGCTTGTTGCGTTCTGCTGAATCGAAGCCGGCACCAGGAACGCGCCGGAATCGGCGTCGATGTCCAGAGATTTGTTGATCGAAAGCTGCTCCGCATAAATGCCATCGCAAATGACGATTTCATCGCCAGCCGAAGCCGCGTTAATCGCATCCTGAATCTTTGTGTATTGGGCATGTGGGCAGGCTGCAGTGTTGCTCACGACCAGCTTGCTGGAAGGTGCACCAAGCGAAGCGTGCGCAGTCAGAATCAGAAGAAAGCCAAACAAACCGCTGCGAAGGACAATTGAATTATGGAGTTTCACGTTTCCCCCTTGTCGTCTCGGATCGGGGCGGAGCTGGGGCCACCCAAGTTTGCAAAATGGGGCACCTTACCGGCAGACACTCCCATGAGGAAGCGGGAGGCAAACATAGGACAGGACCCCAAGAGGAAAACATCCCTCTACCTTCATTTTAAACCACAAAACTGCTACGCCGTCACTAGTACTCTCCGAACCGATCTGCAGTCAATTGCGTGAGGTGTTTCGAACGGGAATTTACTTGTGTGAAGGTAGCTGATCCCAGATGGCGGGGTCTTCCGTCCCCAGCACCCACGAACAAAATCCCTGAAGCCCGCGCTCCTTCACAAGCATATAGCGTTCGCGGAAAGTATGCGCGTCTGTAAAAAAAATCCACTCGCGCATGTCCGCGCGATAAAAATAGAACCATGCCGCGCGATCCGTGGAATCCCATTCAATACTCCCGCTATACGCCTTGGCGAGGTCCACCGCGTCATCGGTTCCAATATATTCTGCCGAGGGATTAGGCTTGTCCCCGGCTTTGTCATCCGATTTGACCGGCGTCCCCGCAAACCAGTGATAGCCATAGAGCGGAATCCCCAGCGATAGCTTTTGCGGCGACACAAATTTAAGCGCGTAGTCCAGGTTGCCGGTAGTCCAAGCCCAACCTGCCACCGGACCAGGCGCCGTCCACCGCGTATGCTGGTCGTAAGTCATCAAGCAGATCAAGTCCACGGATTGCGCCAGCGCCTTCAAGTCATAAGCCCCGCGCCAATTTTCATATATCCACGCCGAGAATCCGCCCTCTCCTGGCTCGCCCGGCGCATTGGGCACCGTGGCGATCGTCAGTTGCAATCGTTCGCGATGAAACGCCGCCGCTGCATCGCGGACCATCTCCGAAAGCGCGTCGCGGTCCGTCCAATGCACATTCTCAAAATCAAATTGAAATCCTGTATAACCGTTCACTTTGCAAGCGCGAATAAGCTCAGCCAACATGCTCTCTTTCGCAGCCGCATTCTTCAGCAATTTATGAAAGTCTTCCTGCACAAAATCGCCGTTTGCCACCAGCGGCATCACCCGAACGTGATGCTGCTTCGCAGTCTCAAGGACCAGCGGATTTGGCCCGCCAGAAACAAGCCCATCCGCATCTACGCTGTACCACGCGGGCACCAGCAGATCGACTTTGTCTGCATGCGCCAGAAACGATCGAACCGACTTCGGCTCGCGCGTCATGTAAAAGAGTGCTTTAGGTTGTCGCGCGCCCCCAGCGGGCGCAAGGAGAGCAAATGCCGCTGCGAAAGCAATGATCGCAAGTAAACGTTTCATCATGGCGGCAGTTTAGCCGT
>DATEWL010000620.1:0-2310 GCA_035258025.1 Candidatus Acidiferrum sp.
CAGTGAAGGAAGCCCCACCAAATAGGAAAAAGCAACCATCGAAAGCGTCAATTCGAAAACCAGCATCCCTGCTTGCAGGAGATTCTTTCCAAGGAAGACTTCGCGAAAACTTACGGGCGCAGTGAAAAACGTTTGGATCCCTTTTCCGTCGTAAGCAAAGCTGTTATACGCGGGCGCCATCAGGATGAGCAAGAGATAGGCCATCATGCCCGGGAAAAAGAATTCGGTCGAAATCGGATGCTTCATGGCCGTAGGATGCCTGCCGGCGAACTGCGTGGTGAAGAGCAGAACAAAAACGGGAGGCATGATCAGGAGAAAGAAGGCGAAGCTGTTACGCGTAAGGTAACGGAACTCCTTGCGAAGGACTGCGGCAACTTGCGGCGTGAGCAAGCGGAGCGCGTCGCCCTTTTCGGCAGCGCTGGAAACAGGACGTGCGACCGCGCGAGCAGGGGCCGCTGATTCGCTCAGTTCTTCGCCGCGGTATTGTGTTGCGAAGCGCAGCCAGAGGAACACGCTGAAAAGCAGCATGTAAGCTGAGATGCCAGCGGCACCGAGAAGCGTGTCCATGAAATTATGCTGGGCGGCGCCCGCAATGGCACGTCCCGCGAGCGACGGAGGAAAAACTGCGAGATATGGAACTACTTGGCGAACCCATGGTTGTGCTGTACGACCGTATCTTTGCACCAGCGGGTTGATGAACTGAACGGAGACCGCAAAGAGAATGAACAAAGCGAAAAACATCTCCCGGGCGCGGCGACGAGCCAGAATGCGTTCGAGCCAGGAACCGATCGTGCGTTCGAGCGTGATGTTCATCAGCAGGAAGAGGGCGGAGATGAGCAGCATGGCGGGCAGGACGGCCGGATTGGCCACAGTTGCGCCGATGATGATGGCCGTCAGCCAGCAGATGGAGGCGAGTGCGGCAAAGTCCGCGAGCCCATAGGCAAGGCCGATGACGTAAAACGCACGGAGGCTGAGGGGAAAACGCAACAAGGTGCGAAATTCAAAACCAGCGCCGAAGCCCGCGGTAAAAATGGGAAAGAGCTGCCAGAAAAGAAAAATACCCCAGAAAAGTAATGCAATCCACGCTTCGCGGCCGCCCGACAAAAAGGCATACGCGCCGAAGTAAAATGCGAAGCATAGGCCGATCACAATCAGCCCGGCGAAAACGCCGGCGAAAATCATTCCTATCAAATCCCACTGATTATGTTTTTTGCGGAGATTGTTCCCCAGGATCCGCCAGCGCAGCCCCGCTACGAGCCGGATTTGTTCCCAAACGCCGGGGAGGTGAGCTACATCAGCCACGAGAGTTCCTCGAGTTGTGGCCGCTGGCCGCCGTCCTGGCCCACGATAGAGAGAAAAATCTGCTCGAGAGTCGTTTTGCTTCCTTCTTCGCCGGCGATGCCCGCACGCAACTCGTCCAGCGAGCCTTGAGCGACGAGCCGGCCTTTGTGAATGATGGCCACGTGGCTGCAGAGACGCTCGACGATTTCCAGGACATGCGAAGTAAGAAAGATGGTGACGCCGCGCTCGGTCATGCGCCCCAGAAGCGCTTTGAGCGCGCCGGCGGCAAGAGCATCCACGCCTTCGAACGGTTCGTCGAGAAAAAGAATACGTGGACCGTGAATTACGGCGGCGGCCAACGCAAGTTTTTTCTGCATGCCGTGCGAATAGTCCGCGATGAGAGTCTTTGGACGGTCGGAGAGCTGCATGAAATCGAGCAACTCTTCGGAGCGGCGCTGCGTTGTGGGACGATCGAGGCCGTACATGCGGCCCACGAATTGAAGATACTCGGCACCTGTCAGTCGTTCGAAGAGGCCCATGCCTTCGGGGACGACGCCGATTTGCCGCTTCACTTCAACGGGGTGCGCAGCGAAGTCCAATCCGAGTAGTTGTGCGCGTCCGGAACTCGGGGCCAGCAGGCCGGTGAGCATCTTAATGGTCGTGGATTTACCCGCGCCGTTGGGTCCGAGAAAGCCGAAGAATTGTCCCGCGGCAACGGTGAGGTCGACGCCGTCGACCGCGGTCAGATTGCCGAACCGCCGCGTAAGTTTCTGCGTCACGATGGCTGCGTCGGTCATCGCGTCTCCCACTTGCTGAACGTAGTTCGAACCAAGACTCTAACATGGGTCCGGCAGGCGTCGAGACGATCGAGCAAAACCGTTCGCACATCAACAAGATGTAAGGTCACGAGGACTTCTGCGGATTTGAAGTGGAAGCGGTGAGCAGCGATTCCTTTGTGGGCAAAGCTGCAAGGACTGCTGGCAACTCCACGCGGAACACGGCGCCGCCTTCTTGCCGGTTGTAGCAGAG
>DATEWL010000621.1:0-4772 GCA_035258025.1 Candidatus Acidiferrum sp.
ACACGCGCTTTGTTGCTGGAGTGCAAGTCCTTCTTGGGACCGCGGCCCCAGCGGGCGCCACTCGAAACCAACTCGAGCTCGACGACGCCTTTCGCGCCAAGGGTCATGGTCACTTCGCCGTTCAGGCCCTGCGCTGCATACGGCATGAATACTGACGTGCATTTTTTCAGAGCAACTGCGATTTCGGGCTTTCGAACGACTTGCGGAAAATGAGGCGAGCCGATTTCTTCTTCGCCTTCCGCGACAAAAACAAAGTTCACCGGCATTTTCTTTCCTGCGCCGCGCATGGCGTGCAGTGCGGCGAGGAACGTGGCCTCGGGGCCTTTCTGGTTGACGGCGCCGCGGCCGACAACCACTTTGCCGAGGCCGGGCTTATCGACCAGCGCAGCGGCGAATGGCGGCGAAGTCCACTCGGCGGGATCGGCCTGCTTCACGTCGTACATGAAATAGAGGCCGACGGTGCGAGGTGCGCCGGCATCAAGAGTGGCAAAAATTCCTGGCTGGCCGTCCGTGGGAACTTTCGTGACCTGGTCGAATCCCGCGTCGCGGAGCATTTGTATGGTCAGATCGCAACCTTCGACCATGCCGCGATTCTCCGCGGCGATGGAGGGCTGTTGGATCCAGTGCTGCAAACGCTGCACGGATTCGTCGTGGCGCTTCTCGATCTGAGCGCGGATGCCTTCCATTTCGTCCGCGGGTGCGGGTGCTGCAGTGGCCGCGTGCGCCCACTTCGGTAGCGCGAACGCTGCGGCTCCGGCTACCGCGCTTAGCAGAAACAATCGCCGGCCGGTTACGGCTTCGTTCTCGGCTGCGCAGGCGCTTAGCTCTGCGCCGCGGCTCACGCGCTCGCTCCTCTTGTCGTTCAGGCGATCGAAACCAGATTCGTTTCCCAAGTTTCCCTCCAACCAGAGTTTATTCGTGCAAACTTGCGATAAAGTCGCGTTTGATTTAGCCGTGGGCTGGATTCGTCTGTTCCGCTTCAGGCAGCCACAGCCGCAAGACTTCTTCGGACTTTGGCTGAACCTCGCGAAACTTCATGCCCATGCCCATGAATGCGTGGGAGTAAACCACCGTCGCTGGTGCTTCGAACGAATGAGTCTCGGTGAATATTCTCAAGTGCACGAATGTGCCATCCGGCAACGGATTGACCGTGTCGACATAGCACCCGTTCAAACTCAAGTCGCTGATACGCGAGTTCATCCGCGCCCCCGAGTTCTCTTCCAAGAGTTCCGCCGAGGCAATGAAGGGATATCTTGGCTCGCGCCTTTGCTTCTGTTCCATGACTCGCCACCCTCGAAAGCAGGCGCGTATTCTATCCTCAATTGCCCTCGCTTAGCCTCAAAAACGCAGTCGAGGGCAATCGCGGCCGCGCAGGATCCGAGTAGCGCAGCGCCCGGTGGTGGAGCGGGGCGCGCAGTTCCGGTGACCTGCCCTTTCGGACAGTCTCTTTCCCACCACCTTGCACGACGATGCATCTGTCTTTCCGGAGAAGCCATTCATACTTAAAGATAGATTCATTCACACGTCTGTCGTGTGTTGGAGGAAATTATGAACCGCAGGCTCGTGCCCCTCGCTGCCTCGGCTGTTATAGGAACGTTTTTCGCTGTTCATTCGGCGGCGCAGAATCCCTCGCCCAGTGGTGCGCCCGTCACGCCGGTTAGCTCGGTCACAAAAGTTGATCCAAACCCCGCAGCTATGCCAAGCACCAAGGATTTGCTCCAGAAATTTGAAACCGTCAGTGGAGGCCACGCCGTCTGGTCCAGCTTCACCACGCGCTATCTGAAGGGCATCTATCAGACCGAGGACGCTTCCGGTTTTGCGGCGATTGAAATTTTCAGCAAAGCCCCTAACAAAACTCTGTACAAAATCACGTTCTCCAACGGAATAGTGATCCGCGAAGTATGCGACGGCAAGATCGCGTGGATCGAGGACACCTCCGGCGGCATGCATCAAATCACTGGCGCTGCTCTGGAGAGCCGCATCCGCCAGTCAAACTTCAATGACCGTGCCGACGCGCTCTTGATGGCCGTAACCGGGCACGTTTTGGGCACGGAAAAGGTCGGTGCGCACACGGTGTACGTGGTGGAATTCACTCCGCAAAAGAAACTTACGTCGAAGATTTATTTCGACACGGAGAGCGGCTTCCCCGTTCGTACCGACGATACGCTGCACCGCGAGGATGGAGACTACCGAGTGGAAAATTATATGGAGGACTATCGCGCCGTCGATGGGGCTTACTTCGCGTTTCGTTTGCGGCACGTTGAAAAGGGGAACGTGTTTACCCTCCGGCTGACGCAGATCAAGAACAATGTTCCGGTCGATGATTCCATGTTCTTGAAGCCAGCGTCCGCGCCGAAATAAGATCCGGGCGCGGCCTCGCAGATTCTTTTTAGAAACAGAGCAAAATGAAGCGGAGCGCAAAAGATCGCGCCACGCTTCATTTTCTTAGCGATTGTGTTTCAGAAGTAGAGTTTATATGCGAGCGGGTCGGCGCTAATTCGCGGCCGCGGCCGAAAGCCCCTTCTCAATTGGCGCGCCAATCAAGTTCCCCCACTCTGTCCATGAGCCGTCGTAGTTGCGCACATCCTTGATGCCCAGGAGGTACTTGAGGACGAACCAGGTGTGAGAGCTGCGCTCACCGATGCGGCAGTACGCGATGACTTCGCGGTCGCCGCTGATGCCTTTCGCCGCGTAGAGCTGCTTCAGTGCGTCGCCGCTCTTGAACGTGCCGTCCTCGTTGACCGCCTGCGCCCAGGGAATGTTTGCCGCGCCTGGAATGTGACCCGCGCGCTGCGCGGTCTCCGTCATGCCGGGGGGCGCGATTATCTTTCCCGTGAATTCGTCTACCGAGCGGACATCGACCAGTTGCGCGCCGGACTTCTTCTCAACGGCGGCGAAAATGTCGTCGCGCTTCGCGCGAATCGCGGCGTTCGCTGCTTTCACTTTGTAGGAAGTTGCGGCGACCGTGGGCTTGTCCGTGGCGAGCGGACGCTTTTCTTCAAGCCATTTCTTGCGGCCGCCGTTCATAATGAGAACTTTTTCGTGGCCGTAGTATTTCAGTTGCCAGAATGCCCAGGCGGCGAACCAGTTGTTGTTGTCGCCGTAGAGGACGATAGTTGTTTCGGGAGCGATGCCCGCCTTGCCGAGCAATTCTTCGAACGCGGTGGGCTGCGCGAGATCGCGGCGGATGGCGTCCTGCAGTTCGGTTTGCCAGTTCCAGGAGATGGCGCCTTCCACGTGGCCTTGATCGTAGGCCGTGGTGTCGACGTCGACCTCTACGACGCGGAGGCCCGCGTCTTTCGAGTGGGCGGCCACCCATTCGGTGGTGACAAGTACTTCTGGATGCGCATAGTCAGACATAGTGTTCTCCTTCACGTTAGACGTAAGGACGAAAGAGTAGCGCAGATGAGGCGGCAAATCACCCTCTTTTTCATCGACATTCCGCGGGCTGTCCTAGCGCGCCCATAGAATCCAACAAGTATATTATTTACAATTACTTACAGAAATTCAACCAGCGATCTCTAGCTTGCCTTCGCGGGTTTCCCATTCAATTCTAACGATCCAATCAAAATGCATGCCTTCTGTTTTGAGCCAAGCTTCAAGCGTCTCGCGGGAATCGGAACGGAATTCGGCAAACATCTTTCCTTCGACCATGTTGACGAGAACACGCTCGGCGCAGGCAGGGCCGCCGCCTTGCATGCGTTGGGCAAGAGTTTCCGCGCCTTGGCGCGTGAGGCAAGCAAGTGTGTGTTGCGAAAGATAGCGTGGCATGGGAACTCCGGGAGTAAGTTGGAGCCCAAGTATTCCATAAAAGGGTATTTCTCAGAAGGCGAGGCGTTTGCATAAAATGTTCTGGAAGGCATTCTCTGGATTTTGAGCAGCGTTCGAAGCTTGATTCCGCGTACACCCCAACCTCGGTGGGTTCGTTTTGCAAAATCTACTTTTCCTGCTTAAGGGCCGCAAATCCTCCCGCCACCTTAGCCCGCGCAAGTCGCCCTAGAATGACATGTGGGCGTCTCCCGCTAATTCTTCCATCATTGCCAGCAAAAGACGGCGTTTGTCGCGCACTAGCCAGAATTTGCACTCTTTTTCCATGCGAGAATCTTACTACCACCAATCAGTCAGATTCTGCAGCGAAAGACTCGTCCGCCCACTCACTGCTCACTACCCGCTACTCATTCCCCTCCACCAACATTTCTTTGGCTCCCCGCCGCGACGGTGGTAGGCTTCACAATTGGAACTGTGGAGGAAAGAAGTGAGCTTAGCCGCTCCCCCAGATCATCTTCATTCTCTCTCCGGCTTGGAGGGCCGCCGCAGCACGCGCATCGACCGCACCGTTCCCTTGGTCGTGCTCGGCCAAACCAAAACCGGCCTCTCCTTCCAGGAAAAAACATCGACGGTCAGCTTCAATCTTCACGGCTGCCGCTATCCATCGCGTCATGAATATCCCATCGGCGCATCCGTCGGCCTTCGCGTCCTCCAACCGGATGGCGAGACCATCTCTCCCGTCATTCGTGCCTTCGTGAAATCTGTCCATCCTCCCGCTAGCCCTCGCGAACTCTTCCAGGTCGGCGTCGAGCTGGAGTCCCCCGCGAATATCTGGAATCTTTCTTCGCCGCCTCCCGATTGGAATCGCCTGCTGGGAGGCAGTGCATCCGCGGCAGGCCTGGCAACAGCGGTAGCTCCCGCGCTGGAACCGCCTGCTCCGCCAGCGGCTCCTTCTGCATTTCCAACTGCCCCAGAGCCTAGTGTCACCGAAGCGAGAACGAGCC